>PNMN01000067.1 GCA_013823655.1 Comamonadaceae bacterium
CCAGTCCCCGGCAAGCGCTTCGTCATCGGCGTGCCGTATGTCTGGCTGTTCGTCTTCTTCCTGCTGCCGTTCCTGATCCTGTTCTACATCAGCTTTGTGGACCAGGGCGAGAGCATCCACCCGTTCAAACCGCTGTGGGATCCGGTGACCGGCATCCTGAGCCTGAAGTACGAGAACTACTGGACCATCTTCCGCAACGCGGAGGGCGGCGCGCTGTTCCAGACCATCTACGTCGAGGCCTACCTGCGCTCCATCTGGTACGCACTGCTGACCGCGCTGCTGTGCCTGGTGATCGGTTATCCGTTTGCCTACTTCATCGCGCGCTCACCGGCCAGCGTGCGGCCGGCGCTGCTGATGATGGTGATGCTGCCGTTCTGGACTTCGTTCCTGCTGCGCGTGTACGCCTGGAAAGGCATCCTGGCCGACCAGGGCGTGCTCAACCGGTTGCTGATGGCGGTCGGCATCACCGACGAGCCCATCCTCATGCTCTACACCAACGTCTCCATGCTGGTGGGCATGACCTACGTGTACCTGCCCTTCATGGTGCTGCCGCTGTACGCCAATCTGGTGAAGATGGACGTTCGCCTGCTCGAAGCCGCCTACGACCTGGGCGCCTCGCCGTTCAAGACCTTCTGGCTGGTGACGGTGCCGCTGTCCAAGGTCGGCATCATCGCGGGCTTCATGCTGGTGTTCATTCCCGCCGTGGGCGAGTTCGTGATCCCTTCGCTGCTCGGCGGCCCGGAGAACATCATGATCGGCCGCGTGGTCTGGGACGAGATGTTCACCAGCAACAACTGGCCGCGCGCCTCGGCGCTGGCGGTGGTGATGATCCTGCTGATCATCGTGCCGCTGGCGATCTACTACCACGTGACTTCAAAAGAGAAGTAGCTCCCCGCGCCGGTTCCACCGCATCCCCGCAAAGCCCCCGTCGGACCTCCCAGGCATTTGGCAAAGGATTGGCCATGAAACAGCTCCTCGAAAAACACTTCGGCAAAGCCTGGCTGGCGCTGGTCTTCCTGTTCCTGTACCTGCCGCTGTTCTTCATGATCGTGTTCAGCTTCAACAGCACCCGCCAGGACGCCAACTTCACCGGCTTCTCGCTGCGCTGGTACGAGGCGCTGATGCACGACACCAAGATCGTCGAAGGCTTCTGGCTGTCGATCAAGGTGGCCACGGTCACCGGCCTGCTGTCGGCGGTGCTCGGCACCTTCGCCGCCTTCGTGCTGGTGCGCTACCGCCGCTTCCTGGGCCGCACGGTGTTTTCGGGCATGGTCAACGCGCCGCTGGTGATGCCCGAGGTGGTGATCGGCCTGTCGCTGCTGCTGCTCATGGTGGGCGCGCAAAACGTCTTTGGCTGGCCCGAGCGCGGCATGCTGACCATCATCCTGGGCCACACCCTGCTGGGCATGGCCTACGGCATGGTGGTGATCCAGAGCCGCCTGCTGGAGATGAACCGCAGCATCGAAGAAGCCGCCATGGACCTGGGCGCCCGGCCGCACCAGGTGTTCTTCCTGATCACGCTGCCCAACATCTTCCAGGGCATCCTGGCGGCCTTTCTGCTGAGCTTCACGCTGTCGTTTGACGACGTGGTGATCTCCGAATTCCTCTCCGGCCCGGGCGTGTCCACGCTGCCGCAGGTGATCTTCGGCTACGCGCGGCGCGGCATCAACCCCACCATCTACGCGGCCGCCACGCTGCTGATCGTCACGGTGACGATCGTGATCGTCAGCTACTCGGTGTGGGTGGCGCGGCAGACGCGCCGACGCGAGCGCGAGATCGCGGCGGCGACGCGGGCGGAAACGGTGGCGCTGGTGACAGTAAAGTAAGCTTGCCTTTACAACTGAAAGGGGGGCTTCTGAGAAGCCGTCCAGCCGTATACCAAGGAGGCAAAACTATGAAACACGGACCAAATTTAAAGCTGGTGCACAGTTCAAACAATCGAATGCAGGAGCACCTCGACTTCGGGGGTGTACCGCAGTCTCCGCAGCTCCCTGTGCGTAGCAGTTCGAGTCTTCTTGAAAGAATGCTGGATGAGGGAATTCTTGCAGGCGATTCGCTGACCATTCTCCCCGAACTGCCACGTGAGAGCGTGGATCTATTCTTCACTTCGCCACCCTATGCCGATGCGCGGGCTTACAGCCGCATTCACCCTGACCGCTACGTCGAGTGGTTCTTGCCCTTCGCGCGAGCGATGTATGACGCATCAAAGCCGAGCGGCAGCCTCATCATCAACATCAAGAACCGGGTGGCCAACCGGGGTTCCCTAAAGGGCCAGCGACACCCCTATGTCTACCAGCTCGTGCTTGCCCTCCAAAACATGGGCTGGCGATGGGTGGAGACCTACATTTGGGCGAAGCCCAACGCGGTGCCGGGAAAGTTCGGCCCAAGAACGAAAGACAGCTTCGAGTACGTCTATCACTTCGCACGCGGCAGCAAGCCCTTTTTTGACTTGAATGCGATCCGCGTCCCCTACAAGGCCGACGCATCGGAGATTGAGCGCCGGAAAAAGGACACGCTCGGCCGTCGCAGCACTGAGGCCGGATTCGGCCGCGACCGCACAAAGACCTACCTCCTGGGCGGGGCTGACCCCGGCAACGTGGTGGCGGTGTCTCAGACCTACAACCAGCACAAGGGCGTAGCGCACACGGCGGCGATGCCCGAGGGCCTGGCTGAGTTCTTCATCAAGGCCGCGTCTCCAGCCGGTGGGGTGGTGATTGATCCGTTCGCTGGCGGTGCCACCACGGTGGTGGTCGGTCGTCGCCTCGGCCGCCAGGCCGCCGGCGTCGAGCTGCACGAGGATTTCGTGAAAGAGGGTCTTCGCCGCATCTCGGCTGACCTGGCCGACGACACACCCGGCCGCCTGGTCAACGCAATGGGGGCTTGATCGGTGACAGTTGAAGCAACTATTCAATCCATCCTTACGGCAGGAACCTGGACACAGCGCATTCAGCAAATTCGCCTGGTGCCTCAGCGGCACGGTACCGAGGATCACGGGACGATCTACGCTGCCGTGGCCCGCGAGCTGTACATGCCGCACCTCGCGCCGGACTTCGCATATATCCACGAGTCTCCCTTCTACGAGACGCCGCACTTCTTCGCCGCCTACGATGAGGCGGTACGGCTGACCGATGGCTTCACCCGCGTTTCTGAGGCAGAGCTTCAAGCGACGTTGATCCAGTGCCCGTGCACGCTGTTGGTCCTCCGCACGCTGCTTGGCCTGACGAAAGACGAGTTCGCCCATTCCACGTTGTTGGCTGGTGGCCCTGACGAGCTGGCCCCGTTGTCGGCTTCTCAAATCGACACCCTGGAGCGTGGTGCCATCGATGCCCAGCGCCCCACTGCTGCGGCTGCGCTGGCGAAAGCCACGGCGCAGGCTCAGGTGGCGGCAAAGACCATCGTCATGGCGATGAATGGCGAGCTGTTCGGCGATGCCCCGGCTGGGCTAAAGAGCAAGCAACGCAAGCCCGACACGCAAGGCGGCTGGGACAGTGTTCGCGCCTATGCGGCTAACGGCGTGCCCTTGCGCGTCTTCCTGCATCAACGGCACTACGGCGGCGCGTTCCGACAGGTGCTCGATGCCACGTCAACCCTGCGCGGCGATCTCATCGAGGACGCGGTAGAAGCGTTGTTCACCGCTCATGGTGTTTCGTTCATTCGCACTGGCAGCCACAACCAAGCCGACATTGCACGGCGGTTCGAGGTGCATGTGACGCCTTCGCCTGACTTCGTGGTGTTCGACCCGGCCGACGACAGTTTGAAAGCGATGCTCGAATGCAAGGGCACCAACAACGGCGGCACGGCTCGGGACAAAGCGCTTCGCTTCCGAAGCCTCAAGGCTGAATCGGTGCGCCTGGGCGGCATTCCGCTACTGGCGGTTCTCGGTGGTATCGGTTGGGCGCGAATAAACGATGCGCTTGGTCCGGTAGTGCGAGATACAGACGGTAGGGTTTTTACGCTGTCAACGCTGGATTCCATGCTCGAGGTTGCGCCGTTTCCCGGTCTCTTTGCCAACAGTTGATATGGCGCTCATCGTAGCTGGTGTGCGTCACTGGACGCGCAGCCGAAGGCCAAAGTGGATTGGACGATGGCATGGAATCCGGCGTAGCATGAGGCCAATTCTTTCTGGAGACCCATGCCCATGTCCGACACCCCCAGCCCCAGCCCCAGCCCCAGTTTCGACGGCCGCGCCGTCATCAACGGTGAACGCGTCGCCGCGCGCGACGGCCAGACCTTTGACTGCCTCTCGCCGGTGGACGGCCGCCTGCTGACGCAGGTGGCGCGCTGCGGCCAGGCCGACATCGACGCCGCCGTGGCTGCCGCCCGCACCGCGTTCGAAGACCGGCGCTGGAGCGGCATGGCGCCGGCCCAGCGCAAGCGCGTGATGATCAAGTTCGCCGACCAGTTGCTGGCGCACGCCGACGAGCTGGCGCTGACCGAGACGCTGGACATGGGCAAGCCCATCAAGTACGCCAGGGGCGTGGACGTGAACAGCGCGGCCAACTGCATCCGCTGGTACGGCGAGGCGGTGGACAAGGTGTACGACGAGATCGCGCCGACGCCGAGCAACGCGCTGGCGCTGATCACGCGCGAGCCGGTGGGCGTGGTGGGCATCATCGTGCCCTGGAACTACCCGATGATCATGGCGGCCTGGAAGATCGCGCCGGCGCTGGCGGCGGGCAACTCGGTGGTGTTGAAGCCATCGGAAAAAAGCCCGCTCACCGCCCTGCGACTGGCCGAGCTGGCGCTGGCCGCCGGCATTCCGCCCGGCGTGTTCAACGTGGTGCCGGGCTACGGCCCCGAGGCGGGCAGCCCGCTGGCGCTGCACATGGACGTGGACTGCATCGCCTTCACCGGCAGCACGCGCGTGGGCAAGCAGATCCACGTGATGGCCGGGCAGAGCAACCTCAAGCGCGCCTGGACCGAGCTGGGTGGCAAGTCGCCCAACATCGTGTTCGCCGACTGCCCGAATCTTGACAAAGCGGTGGAGACCGCTGTGGGCAGCATCTTCTTCAACCAGGGCGAGAGCTGCAACGCGCCCTCGCGCCTGTTCGTCGAGGCCTCGATCAAAGACGCGTTCCTGGAAAAGGCCCTGAGGCTGGTGCCCAGCTACCAGCCCGGCAACCCGCTGGACAAGGGCACGGTGATGGGCGCCATCGTCGATCAGGTGCAGCTCGACAACGTGATGCGCTACATCGGTCTGGGTCACAGCGAGGGTGCCCAGCTGATCGCCGGCGGCTCGCTGGCGTCGCCGGTGGCGGGCGGCTGTTATGTGCAGCCGACCATCTTTGACGGTGTGACGCACCGCATGACCATCGCACGCGAGGAGATCTTTGGCCCGGTGCTGTCGGTGCTCTCGTTCACCGACGCGGCCGACGTGGTGAAACAGGCCAACGACAACATCTACGGCCTGCAGGCGGCGGTGTGGACGCGCGACATCAACAAGGCGCACGGCGTGGCGCGCGCGCTGCGCGCGGGCACGGTGCATGTGAACCAGTACGACGAGGACGACATCACCGTGCCGTTCGGCGGCTTCAAGCAGAGCGGCGTGGGGCGCGACAAGTCGCTGCACGCGTTCGACAAGTACACGGAAACCAAGACGACCTGGATACGGATTGACTCCCCCCTGCACCGCTGACGCGGTTTCCCCCCGGAGGGGGGACGGCACTGGCGGCCGGGCAAAGCCCGTTCCGCGGTGCCCTGGGATCAGGCACCTCGCGCCGACTGAGCGCTTTCTTTGGAGACTTCGATGAACGCCAGGAACGACATCAAGACCGACCACACCAACGCCGCCTGGCACGCGCGTCGGCAGGCGGCCACGCCGCGCGGTGTGGGGGTGATGGGCGACTTCTTCATCGAGCGCGCGAAGAACGCCGAGTTCTGGGACATCGAGGGGCGCCGTTTCATCGACTTCGCGGGCGGCATCGCGGTGCTCAACACCGGCCATGTGCACCCTAGGGTGCAGGCGGCGATCGCGGCGCAGTTGCAGCGCTTCACGCACTCGTGTTACCAGGTGGTGCCGTACGCGGAATACGTGCATCTGGCCGAGCGCATCAACGCCATCGTGCCCATCGAAGGCAAGGCCAAGACGGCCTTCTTCTCCACCGGCGCCGAGGCGGTGGAGAACGCGGTCAAGATCGCGCGCTCGTCCACCGGGCGCAGCGGCGTGATCGCCTTCGGCGCCGCCTTCCATGGCCGCAGCCTGTTTGCGGTGGCGCTGACCGGCAAGGTCCAGCCCTACAAGACCGGCTTCGGCCCGTTCCCGCCCGAGATTTACCACGTGCCGTTCCCCGCCGAGGGCGCTGCGCTGGACGAGACCCGGCGCGCGATGGACCATGTGTTCAAGTGCGACATCGAGCCCAGCCGCGTGGCGGCCATCATCTTCGAGCCGGTGCAGGGCGAGGGTGGCTTCAACCCGATCCAGAAAGAAGCCGTGCTCTGGCTGCGCGCGCTGTGCGACCAGCACGGCATTTTGCTGATCGCCGACGAGGTGCAGACCGGTTTTGCGCGCACCGGCAAGATGTTCGCCATGGAGCATTACGGCGTGAAGCCGGACCTGATCACCATGGCGAAAAGCATGGCCGGCGGCACCACGCTGTCGGCCGTGTCGGGCCGCCAGGCGGTGATGGACGGCCCGGCGCCCGGTGGCCTGGGCGGCACCTACGCGGGCAACCCGCTGGCGATTGCGGCGTCGCACGCGGTGCTGGACGTGATGGCCGAGGAGAAACTGCCCGAGCGCGCGCAGCTGCTGGGTGACCGGCTGGTGGCGCACCTGCACGGCGCGCAGGCCAGGTACCCGCGCATCGGCGACGTGCGCGGCCTGGGCGCGATGGTGGCCAACGAGTTCGTGAACGCTGCCGGTGAGCCCGACGCCGACCTGGCCAAGAAGGTGCAGGCCGCCGCCTTGCAGCGCGGCCTGCTGCTGCTGACCTGCGGCGTCTACGGCAACGTGATCCGCTACCTGTTCCCGCTGACGATCGAAGACAGCGTGTTCGCCGAAGGGCTGGCGGTGCTGGACGCGGCGATGGCCGAAACCATGCCGGACAGCATGGCCTGATTCACCCCTGACCTGGCCGGGCCATGCCCGGCTTTTTTGCGCCCGGAGCCCGCATGAACCCACCCCGTCTGGACGAACGCATGAACAGCCTGCGCGAGCAGGGCATCCACTCGGTGCTGGCCACCTTCACCGACCTGCACGGCGTGCCCAAAGGCAAGCTGGTGCCGCTGGAAGCGCTGCCCGACGCGGTGGCCACCGGCGCCGGTTTTGCCGGCCCGAGCATCTGGGGCACCGGCCTGCCGCGCATGGGCGCGCGCAGCGAATACATGGCCCGCGTGGTGCCTGAAAGCTTGCGCCCGCTGCCCTTCATGCCGGGCGTGGCGCACGCGGTGTGCGACGGTTTTGCCGGCGGCGCGCCGCTGGACACCTGCTCGCGCCAGGTCTTGAAGCAGCAGCTGAACCGCCTGCGCGAACGGGGCTGGACCTTTCATGTCGGCATCGAGCCCGAGTTCTTTTTGCTGAAGCCCGATGCGCAGGGCCGCTGGGGCGTGGCCGATGCGTGCGACCAGCTCGCCAAACCGTCCTACGACCTGAAGGCGATTCAGCGCAACTTTGGCTTTCTGGACGACATGCGCCGCCACCTCACGGCGCTCGGTTTCGAGCTGCAGCAGATGGACCACGAGGACGCCGTCGGCCAGTACGAGATCAACTACCGGCACGACGAAGCGCTGGCCGCCGCCGACCGCTACCAGCTCTTCAAGCTCACCGCGCACGCGGTGGCGCAGCAGCACGGCGCCACCTTCTCCTGCATGCCCAAGCCGCTGGCGGGCGCGCCGGGCAGTGGCCTGCATTTCCACCTCAGCCTGACCGAAGACCAGGCTCCCCCCGCCGGGCCAAGGCCCGTCCCCCCCGGAGCGGGGCGCCCTGCTTGGGGCGGCCCGGCGCAGGGCATCGGCCGCGCCGTGATGGCCGATGCCGCCGGGGCGATGGGGTTGAGCACCGCCGGGCAACAATTCGCGGCGGGCCTGCTGGACCACGCCGACGCGCTCGCGGCCCTGTGTGCGCCCACGGTCAACAGCTACAAGCGGCTGGCGGTCAGCGAAAGCGCTTCGGGCACCACCTGGTCACCGGTCTGGAAGGCGGCGGGCGACAACAACCGCACCTGCCTGGTGCGCAGCGTGGCCGGTCGCATCGAATGGCGCCTGCCCGACCCCGCGTGCAACGTCTACGCGGCACTCGCCGCCACGCTGGCCGCCGGGCTGGACGGCATGGCCCGCGAACTGCCCGCGCCCGCGCCTTGTGACGAAGACCTGTACCAACGCCACGCCAGCGGCCAGCCCATGCCGCCGCGCCTGCCGCGCGACCTGCACGATGCGCTGGCGGCGCTCGAAGCCGACGCAGGCTTGCGCGAGGCGGTGGGCGCGGCGTTTTGCGAGCAGTTCCTGTCGCTCAAGCGCGCCGAGTGGGACGCTTACGCGCAGCAGGTGAGCGGGTGGGAGCTGGAGCGGTACGCGAACGGGTTCTGAGGTCAAGATAACCGCCCATGGCGTCGTCATGTGCCCGGGTTTTTGTGGTTATATAGACGCTTAACGAGGGTCGAAGCAGTATGTTGAATTCACTGGAACTTTGTGCGGGCGCTGGCGGACAGGCTCTTGGCCTGGAAAGCGCCGGGTTTGCCCATTCGGCCTTGATTGAGTGGGAGCCTGCAGCGTGCGACACCTTGCGCGTGAATCGCCCTGGCTGGAATGTCATCGAGGGTGATTTGCGGCATTTCAGCGGCGGAGCCTACAAGGGCATTGATCTGGTGGCTGGCGGGGTGCCGTGCCCCCCGTTTTCCAAGGCCGGCAAACAACTGGGCGCAGACGACGAGCGCGACCTGTTTCCTGAGGCCATCCGGCTGGTGGACGAGTGCCGTCCTCAGGCTGTCATGCTGGAGAACGTGAGAGGCCTTTTGGATGCGGTTTTTGAAGACTACCGCAGCAAGGTGGAGAAGCAATTGACCAAGTTGGGCTATGTGCCGGGTTGGCGCTTGCTCAATGCCTGCGACTATGGTGTGTCTCAGCTCCGGCCTCGGGTGGTCTTTGTCGGGATCAGAAAAGACCTCGCCGCTGGTTTCTCATGGCCCGAACCACTCAAGACGCCACCGCCGACAGTGGGGGCTTTGCTCCTGGATTTGATGAATGCGGAGGGTTGGCGTGGCGCGCAGCGCTGGAGCGAGCAAGCCAACGCGATTGCTCCCACGCTGGTTGGTGGTTCCAAGAAGCACGGCGGGCCCGATCTGGGTCCCACCCGAGCCAAGCGGGCCTGGGCGGCGCTGGGGGTGGACGGCATGGGTTTGTGGGACGAGGCGCCCCCCCGGGACTTTGTGGGCATGCCACGATTGACGCCGCGCATGACGGCGCGAATCCAAGGTTTTCCAGACAGCTGGAAGTTCGCGGGTCGCAAGACGGCGGCCTATCGACAGATCGGCAACGCGTTTCCGCCCCCTGTGGCCGCCGCCGTGGCGCGCCAGATTTCAGCTGCGCTGTCGGTGCAACGCGTGTTCAAGGTGGCTTGATGGCAAAGCCTGCTGCATTTTCCGAGGCTCGTAGAGCGTTTCATGCCGCACTGCTCGAAACCACTTTGACGATCAATGGTGCCGGGGTGGTCAGCAATGCCGATGGCAGCAACACCAACAGCAAAGCCATTGCCAAAGGGATCGCTGAAATTTTGAAAGCTGAAACCGTGGGCGAACGCATAGCGGGGCAGACTTCAGGCAACCAATTTGAGGGCATTTGTGCCGACTTCGTGCGCAACACGTTTCTCAAGCTGGGGCACCTTCGCCCGGGCGCATGGGATGTGCATCAGGTCTCGGGTCGCGGTCGCCTGGAGATTGCCCGGTACGAACAGTACGCTCATCTGGTTGCCCTCGACCGGGCCGCCAGAAGCAACGCTGAGCTGGCGGCGGCCTTGGGCAGCGATACACGATCACGCCCGATATCGTGGTGGTGCGTGGCACCGAAAGCGACAATGCGATCAACCGCTCTGAGCGTTTGGTGGATGACAACGTGACCACGTTGGCGAGTTTGCGTCAGAAGGAGGGCGGTTTGCCTCTGTTGCACGCGAGCATTTCCTGCAAGTGGACCATTCGCAGTGACCGCGCGCAAAACGCCCGCTCGGAAGCGCTGAATCTGGTGCGCAATCGCAAAGGGCACTTGCCGCACATCATGGTGGTGTCTGCTGAGCCGACGCCCAGCCGCTTGGCTTCCATTGCCCTCGGAACGGGTGATATCGATTGCGTCTATCACTTTGCGCTCTACGAGCTGCAAGCAACGGTCGAAGCGCTGGGCCTGCACGATGCCGCCGATTTGTTGGCGGTGATGGTCAATGGCAAGCGACTGAAAGACATTTCCGACCTGCCGCTGGATCTGGCGGTGTGAAGGCGTGGCGGCGGGCCCGCCGCTGTGCTCAGGTCTTGTAACCCGGGTCCAGCCGCTCCACTTTGCGCAACAGCGCGGGCCAGGCGATCTGGGCGCCCATGCCAGCGGTGGCGACTTTCATCACCTCCGCCATGCCCGCGAGGATGGCCGGGTTCACATGGGTCAGTTCACCGCCACCGGCCAGCGCGTCGATCTGGATGCGGCAGGTGTTCTCCAGCGTGTACATGGAGAGGAAGGCGTCGGCGATGCTTTTGCCCATGGTGAGCAGGCCGTGGTTGCGCAGCACCAGGAAATTCGCATCGCCCAGGTCGGCCTGCAGGCGCGGCTTCTCGTCGGGCCGGAAGGCCACGCCTTCGTAGTCGTGGTACGCGAGTGAAGCCAGCACAAAGCTGCTTTGCTGGCTGATCGGCAGGATGCCCGCCTGCTGCGCGCTCACGCCCACACCGGCGCGGGTGTGGGTGTGCAGCACACACTGCGCCTCGGGCCGCGCCTCGTGCACCGCGCTGTGGATCACGAAACCGGCCGGGTTGACCGGGAAGGGCGAGTGAATCAGCTTGTTGCAGGCCATGTCCACCTTGACCAGGCTGCTGGCCGTGATCTCGTCGAACATCAGGCCGTAGGGGTTGATCAGGAACTGGTGTTCGCCGCCGGTGACGCTCTCAGGCAGCTTGGCGCTGATGTGGGTGAACACGAGGTCGGACCAGCCGTAGGCCGCGACCAGCCGGTAGCAGGCGGCGAGGTCGCAGCGGAGCTGCCACTCTTCGGCGCTGACGGTGTCTTTGAGCGAGGGGATGTTGAGCATGCCGTGTCTCCTGCGCCGCGTCGGGGTGCGCGGCAGTGGGCAACATCGTCGCGCGGCGAAGCAGCGCGGCCTGTCGCAGGACGGACAGGCGGAAAACCCCCTGCAGGAGGCGGGGCGGGGCAGGGAGCTTCCGGCGCGAGGTGCCTCAAAGCCCAGGATGCCACGGGTCCGGGTCTCCCGGCCCGTAGGGATCGCCCCCTGGGGGGGTGACGCCGCAGGCGGCGCGGGGGGTTACCTTTTACACGTGTTCAAGCCCAGCAGGGCGTAGGGCGGGCACCAGCCCATCAGGCCGGTGAGCAGGGGCACGACGCCGATGTAGCCCCAGACGCCGATGGCGCCCATGGCGGCGGCGGCGATCAGGGCGATGCCGACGGCGATGCGGATGCTGCGGTCGATGCCGCCAACGTTCTTGGTCATGAGGTTCTCCGGTGTGAGGGTGGGGGCATGGTCCGCCGCTGCGGACCATGCCACGCATTGAAGCGGCTTCGCCCGGCGCTGTATGTGACCGAGGTCACACAGCCCGCGCAGGCCACTGCGGGGCGCTTCAGCTTCTCAGCCGCCAGCGGCGACAGCGCGCAGCCCGGCACTGTCGAGGATGGTGATGCTCTCGCGCGAGAGTTCCACCAGACCGTCGCGCTCGAAGCGGTGCAGCAGGCGGCTGACGATCTCGCGCACCGTGCCCAGCTCGTCGGCCAGCGCCTGGTGGGTGGTTTTGAGCGTGTGACCGTGCCCGAGCAGGGCGCTGGCCAGGCGGCTGTCGAGCTTCTGGAAGGCGATGGCTTCGATCAGCCCGGTCAGATCGGCCATGCGGATGGCGAACAGACCCAGCACATAGCCGCGAAAACCGCTGTCGGCCAGGGCGGCGTGGAAATCGGGCGGGGACAGCAGGCACAGCGTGGTGTCGCAGGTGGTCACGCCGCGCGCCGCGAGCGGCTGGTTGGCAAACAGGCCGGCCGAGGACACCAGGCACATTTCGCCCGGGGTCACGCGGTAGAGCTCCAGTTCGCGACCGTTGGCCGCGCCGCGCGAGACGCGCACCTCGCCGCTGAGCACCAGCGGGAAGCCCTGGCAGGGGTCGTTTTCGCGGAACAGCCGGGTGCCGGTCGGCACGCGCATCGGCGTCAGCTTCAACAGCAGGGCCGGCAGGGCGGCGAGCGCGGGGTAGAGCGTGAGCAGCTCGGGGGCGACGGCGTCGGGCATGGCGAACATTGTAGGAGCCGCAGGCCGCAGCGCGATGCGAACGTGCGGCATTGGTTCGTTCGATTTTTTTGAATTCAAACGTCAATCCGGTTCACCCTGGGACGCAAGGGCGCTGCCTACACTGCCGCCATGTCTGGCTTCTCCGTCACCCCGGTCACCCCGGTCACCCGTTACCACCCGCTGGCCCGTGCGCTGCACGGGCTGCTGGGCCTGGCCTTGGTGGGCAACTTCGCCCTCGGCCTGTACATGGTCGATCTGCCGTTTTCACCCACCCGTCTGCAGCTCTACAGCTGGCACAAGTGGCTGGGTGTGTTGGTGCTTGCTTTCTCTGCGGTCCGCTTGCTGACTCGCCTGCTGGCCCCGCCACCCGCTTTGCCGGTGGCCATCGAAGCCGCCATGCCGGTGTGGCAGCGCTGGGCGCACCACGCCACGCACGTCGGCCTGTACCTGCTGTTTTTTGCCGTGCCGCTGCTGGGCTGGGCGTTCAGCTCGGCCGCCGGTTTCCCGGTGGTGCTGTTCGGCCTGTGGCCATTGCCCGACTTCGTGCCGGTGAACGAGCCTCTGTCCGACGTGCTCAAGCGGTTGCACGCATGGGCGGCTTACGCGATGGCGGCCCTGGTGCTGCTGCACGTGGTCGGCGCGCTCAAACACCACTTCATCGACCGCGACGGCCTGCTCGCCAGAATGAGATGACCCCCCTGCGCCGCTTCGCGTCTTCCCCCCAGGGGGCCTGCCAGTGGCCCGGCAAGCCGGTTCCACGGCGGCCTTGGAGGCTGGCGCGATTCGAGCTTTGTTGGCTTTTTGGAGTATTGAACCTGGAAACCGCAGTTGACCGCGCTCTATCCGCTGGAAATACCCATGAACACTGAAAAAACTGGCCACGCAGAGGCGCACCCGATGGGTGAGGGCGCTACAGGCCCGATTGAGCCGCCCGGGAGCGCGCTGGCGGCGTTGCTCCTCCTGG
>PNMN01000068.1 GCA_013823655.1 Comamonadaceae bacterium
CAGACTGACGATGCCCAGCGGCTCGTTCTCCGGGCCATTGAGGCGAACCTCCGGGGCCATGATTTCACGGTTCAGTCGGTGTGCGCGCTCTTCGCGTTGGCGGCGGTCGCGAAAGTTGGTAGCTATGGTGAGTTCCTTTGTGTGGGCAGGTCAAAACAGGCGGGCCACCCCACGGCGACCCCAATGCAGACGCGATGGACGCAGCAGCCGAACGGGGGTCAACCGGGTGTTTGGGTTCAAACTTTGGATGAAACGTCTGCCGCAATGAGCCTGGAAAAGTCTTCCAGCGGCATGACACCGAGGTCTTTGTTACCTCGCGCCCGCACAGCCACTGCACCAGCTTCTTTCTCTTTGTCGCCCACGACCAAGATGAAAGGCAGCTTTTGCAACGCGTGCTCGCGTATTTTATACGTGATTTTCTCGTTGCGCAGGTCTGTTTCGACCCTAAGCCCTTGTTTTTGCAGCGCTTTCGCCACTTCCCGGACGTAATCGGCCTGCGCATCGGTGATTCCGGCCACCACCACCTGCACCGGCGCGAGCCAGACCGGCAAGGCGCCTGCGTGTTGCTCGATCAGGATGCCAATGAAACGCTCCAGGCTGCCCACGATGGCCCGGTGCAGCACGATGGGTCGGTGGCGCGAGCCGTCCTCGCCCACGTATTCGGCATCGAGCCGCTCCGGCAGGTTCGGATCGACCTGGATCGTGCCGCATTGCCAGGGGCGGCCCAGCGCGTCCTTCAGGGTGTATTCGATCTTGGGGCCGTAGAACGCGCCTTCACCCGGCAGGTATTCGAAGTCGCAGCCTGCGGCCTTCAAACCCTCGGTCAGCGCCGCCTCTGCCCGGTCCCAGCTTTCTTCGGTGCCGATGCGTTTTTCGGGCCGGGTCGAGAGCTTGTAGATGATGTCGGTGAAGCCAAAGTCCTTGTAGACCTTTTGCAGCAAGGTGGTGAACGCCACCACCTCGGCCTGGATCTGGTCTTCGGTGCAGAAGATGTGCCCGTCGTCCTGCGTGAAGGCGCGCACCCGCATGATGCCGTGCAGCCCGCCCGAAGGTTCGTTGCGGTGGCACTGACCGAATTCGCCCAAGCGCAGCGGCAGATCGCGGTAGCTCTTGATGCCCTGCTTGAAGATGATGATGTGACCCGGGCAGTTCATCGGCTTCAAGGCGTAATCGCGCTTCTCCGAATCGGTCACGAACATGTTCTCGCGGTACTTGTCCCAGTGGCCGGTCTTCTCCCACAGCGCCTTGTCCAGAATCTGCGGCCCCTTGACTTCCTGGTAGCCGTTGTCGCGGTAGACGCGGCGCATGTACTGCTCCACCTCCTGCCACACCGTCCAGCCCTTGGGGTGCCAGAACACCGTGCCTGGCGAGTGCTCGTCGAGGTGAAACAAATCCAGCTCCCGGCCCAGCTTGCGGTGGTCGCGCTTCTCCGCTTCTTCCAGCATCGTCAGGTGCTGCTGCAGCTCGTCCTTGCTCGCCCAGGCCGTGCCGTAGATGCGCTGCAGCATCTCGTTGCGGTGGTCGCCGCGCCAGTAGGCGCCGGCCACCTTCATGAGTTTGAAGTGCTTGAGCTTGCCGGTGCTGGGCACATGGGGACCGCGGCACAGGTCTTCAAAAGCGCCTTCGCGGTACAGCGACACATCCTCGTTGCTCGGAATGCTGGCGATGATCTCGGCCTTGTAGTGCTCGCCCATTCCCTTGAAATACGCCACCGCGTCGTCGCGCGGCAGCACGCGGCGCACCACCGGCTCGTCTTTGTTCGCCAGCTCGGTCATTTTCTTTTCGATGGCCACCAGGTCTTCGGTCGTGAAAGGCCGCTGGTAGGAAAAGTCGTAGAAAAAGCCGTGCTCGATCACCGGGCCGATGGTCACTTGCGCGTCCGGGAAGAGTTCCTTGACCGCGTAGGCCAGCAGGTGGGCGGTGGAGTGGCGGATGACTTCCAGACCGTCCGCATCCTTGGCGGTGACGATGGACAGCGGGCTGTCGGCCGTGATCTGAAAGCTGGTGTCCACCACCTTGCCGTTGATCTTGCCGGCCAGCGCCGCTTTGGCCAGGCCGGCGCCAATGGAGGCCGCTACCTCGGCCACCGTGACCGGGCCAGGGAACTCGCGTCGGGAACCGTCGGGAAGCGTGATGTGAAGCATGGGGGTGTCCAGAAAACAAAAAAGCGCGGCTGGGGCCGCGCTGGATGTGTGGAGAAGGAATCGAGCAGGCGCGAACTGCAGGCCTCAGGAGGCCAGAGAAAACATCTCCGGAGTTCGCGGTGTCATAACCCGATGGCCTTTCTCGCTCTTGTTGCTTGGTAAGCTTCAATTTTCCCACAAAAAAAGCCCGGGCATGACCAAGAAGATCGACACCAAGAAGATCAACATTGAAAAGCTGGCATCGGCTATCTTGCCTGTAACCACGTGCCGGGCATGAACGACGCCGACTACATGGGGCTGGCCTTGCAGGAAGCGCGGGCCGCTGCCGCTGCCGGTGAGGTGCCGGTCGGGGCGGTGGTGGTGCACCGGGGGCAGGTGGTGGGCATCGGGCGCAATGCCCCCATCACCGGACACGACCCGACCGCGCACGCCGAAATTGTCGCGCTGCGAAGCGCTGCGCAGGCGCTGGGCAACTACCGGCTGGACGATTGCGATCTGTACGTGACGCTGGAACCCTGCGCCATGTGCAGCGGCGCGATGCTGCACGCCCGCCTGCGGCGCGTGGTGTTCGGCGCCGCCGACCCCAAGACCGGCGCCGCAGGTTCGGTGCTCAACCTGTTTGCCGAAGAGCGGTTGAACCACCAGACGGCGGTGCAGGGCGGCGTGCTGGCCGACGAATGCGGCGCTCTGCTGAGCGGATTTTTCCGCGCGCGGCGTGAAGAGCAGAAACGCGACAGCCACCCGCTGCGCGACCATGCCGTGCGCACGCCCGATGAGCGTTTTGTCGCCTTGCCCGGCTACCCCTGGGAGCCCCGTTACCTGAGCGACCTGCCGTCGCTGGACGGTCTGCGCCTGCATCGCATCGACGAAGGCCCGTGCGATGCGCCCCGCACCTGGCTGTGCCTGCACGGCAACCCGGCCTGGAGCTACCTCTACCGGCACATGATCCCGGTGTTCACCGCCGTCGGCGACCGGGTGGTGGCCCCCGATCTGATCGGTTTTGGCAAAAGCGACAAACCCAAGAAGGACGGTTTTCACCGCTTCGACTGGCACCGGCGGGTGCTGCTGGAGCTGGTTGAGCGGCTGGACCTGCAGAACGTGGTGCTGGTGGTGCAGGACTGGGGTGGTCTGCTGGGCCTGACCCTGCCCATGGCCGCGCCCGGGCGCTACCGCGGCCTGCTGGTGATGAACACCACCCTGGCCGCTGGCGACACGCCGCTGTCACCCGGTTTCCTCGCCTGGCGCGAGATGTGTGCGAAGAACCCGGAATTCGACGTGGCTCGCCTGTTCGCACGGGGTAACCCGCAAATGAGTGCCGGGGAGTGCGCCGCCTACAACGCGCCGTTCCCGGACCACGGCCACCGGGCCGCGCTGCGCGCTTTTCCGGCACTGGTACCCGAAAACCCCGCCGATGAAGGCGCGTCGATTGCCCGTGAATCTCGCGATTTCTGGCGCCACCAATGGACCGGGCAGACCCTCATGGTCATTGGCCAGCAAGACCCGGTGCTCGGCGAGCCGGTCATGCGCGCCTTGCAGCGTGACATCCGGGGCTGTGGCGAACCCATGCTGCTGCCCGAGGCGGGGCATTTTGTGCAGGAACACGGCGAGCGCATCGCACGGGATGCCTGTGCTTTTTTTGCGCGATGATCCAGCCAACGCTTTTCAGGTTTTCCCCATGAGCCTTTTCCCATGAGTCACATCTACATCTACTCACCCTCCAGCGCGGTGCGCGACAAAGCCGCCTTTCGCTGCGGTGTGAAACGTTTGCAGCAGCTGGGCCACGAGGTTGAGATCGACGAGGCGGCGCTGAGCAGCCACATGCGGTTCGCGGGCGATGACGCGACCCGCGTCGCCGCCATCACCCGGGCGGCGGCGAGCGGCGCGGATCTGGCCCTCATATCGCGCGGTGGCTACGGCCTCACGCGCATCCTGCCGGAGCTGCCCTACAAAAAGATCGCCAAGGCCATCGAAAACGGCACGCAGTTCGTCGGTCTGAGCGACTTCACCGCGCTGCAGTGCGCGCTGCTGGCCAAGACCGGCGCGGTCACCTGGGCGGGCCCCGCGCTGGGTGAAGATTTCGGCACCGAGCACACCCCCGACGACATCATGGAGGCCTGCTTTGACGATCTCGCCTGCGGCCAGGGCGAGGGCTCCGGCTGGCAGTTGCCCAAGGCCGATCTGCCAACCCTCGCTGCGCGTGCAAAGTCGGCGGATGGCGCTCCGGCCCTGAACGTTCGCAACGCCACCCTGTGGGGTGGCAATCTCTCGGTGTTGTGCGCGCTGGTGGGCACGCCCTGGTTGCCGCGGGTCAAGGGCGGCATCCTGTTTCTGGAAGATGTGAACGAGCACCCTTACCGCATCGAGCGCCAGCTCACCCAGCTGCTGCACGCGGGCATCCTGGGCGAACAGAAAGCGGTGCTCCTGGGTTCGTTCAACCGTTTCAAAACGGTGCCGCACGACCGGGGTTTCAAGCTGGTGACGGTGGTGGACTGGCTGCGCAGCAGGGTCCGCACGCCAGTGCTCACCGGGTTGCCGTTCGGGCATGTGCCCACCAAGGTGATGCTCCCTGTGGGGCAGAAGGTGGAACTGCTGGTGCAGGGCAGGGATGCCCTGATTTTCTGGGGATGAGCAGCGCCGCCAGGCGCTGCAGGAAACGCGGCGCTCAGCGGCGCATGCGGCAAGAATCCATCATGCTCTTGGGCAGCAGGCCCTGAAAGATCGGCGAGAGGCCGATCACGGTCTCCACAGCCTTGGCCTCGCCGTGCAGGCTGCTGAGCGCGGCTACCATGTCTGAGCGGGCAAACCACAGTGCGTGGGCGTCGTGCAGGTACATCAGCCGGTGTTTGAGGCGGGGATTTTTGGCGGCACCTTCTTCGCCCAGGGCGGCCAGCATGGCCTGGCGCACTGGCTCCAGCGCCTCGGGCGAATCTTTGCGCACCTCGGTTCCCAGTAGAGCCGATATGCTGTTGCGTAAACCCGGTTTGATCCAGCGCATGTCCGTGACCTCAACGACGTTTTTATAAGGCTTGAAGAATAGCGGCTGGGGGGCTGGTGCGCAATCCCGCTGGTTTGACTAAAGTCAAAAAAACAACTGGAAAATCAATTGCTTATCGCGAACCCTTGAAGCGGTGGATGACGGTTTGTAATGCCTTTGAACTGGTATCTGTCGTTCACCCGAGCGGCAGAGGGATGGAATAAGTCCAAGGAATGTACAGACCCTGAAGCCACCATAAGAGGGTGTGTTCCTGCGTTCTTCTTGCGATCAAAATCGCCTCGGCGTGCTAAACCTCACGGCACCGTGCTTGACCGCTCGCGCTTCACGATGGTCAAGAATGCGATGGGTCCCTGTGTTGTAATGCAAAAGATCACCCCTGCGAGCTCATGGCCGAACTGACGATTGCTTTTGTGGATTTGACCGGTAGCGTGTCCGTGTTTGAAACACTGGGCAACGACCGCGCCACGAAGGCCGTCACCAAGCTGACGCAATGGATCGGCTCCGTGGGTCTGGAAAACGGCGGCAAGGTGGTCAAGATGCTGGGCGACGGCGTGCTGCTCTCGTTCACCAACAACCGCCATGCGGTCGAGACCATGACGCAGATCCAGCAGGAGCATTCGCAGCGCGTGGCGCAGTGGCCCAACCGCCTCAAGCTGCTGATGCAGATCGGCATGGCGCGCGGGCAGGTGGTGCAGGTCGATGGCGACTGTTTCGGTGACGCGGTGAACGTGGCTTCGCGTCTGAGCGATCTGGCCGGCCCGGAGCAAATCCTCGCGACCGACACCGTCATCCGCAAGCTGGGCACTCGCAACAGCGTGCGCAGCCGCAGCCTGGGACCGATGCGCATCAAAGGGCGCGTTGAACCCTGCGAGGTGTTTCGCATCGAGTGGCACGCCGATATGCTGTCGGAATTTCTGACCCTGCCGGCCGATCTGCATGCCTTGCGCAAGCACACCGAATCGGTGTTCGGTGGGATCGAGCTGGGCTGGCTGGACGCCAGCCACTCCTTCAACCTGACCGACTTGCCCTTGAAGATCGGGCGAGTGCCCGAGGCCGATTTTGTGGTGAACGATCCGCGCGTCTCGCGCATGCATGCCAGCATCGACATCCGCTCCGGCAACTACTTGATCGAAGACACCAGCAGCTACGGCACCTGGGTGCGCTTTGCGGGTGTGGACAACGTGATCTCGCTGCGCCGTCAGGAGTGCCTGCTGCACAGCGACGGCGAGATCGCCATGGGGGCTCCGTTCACCGACTTCAGCACCCCCACCGTCAGTTTCCGGCTGGTGGACGGCAGCATGGTGCTGGGCCGCGGCCCGCTGACCAGCTGATGGTCCCGGGGCTCGGCCCGGGTTGCCCTGCGGCGACCGGGCGCGGCACCGCTGGGCACGATCGGCCTACTTGAGATTGCCCGACAGGAACTGGGCCAGACGCTCGCTCTTCGGGCTGGCCAGCACGTCCCTGGGCACACCCTGTTCTTCGATGCAGCCCTGGTGCAGGAACAGCAGGTGGTTCGACACCTCGCGGGCAAAGCCCATTTCGTGTGTCACCACCACCATGGTGCGACCCTCTTCGGCCAGGGTGCGCATGACGCGCAGCACCTCGGTGACCAGCTCGGGATCGAGCGCGCTGGTCGGTTCGTCGAACAGCATCACTTCCGGCTCCATGGCCAGGGCACGCGCAATGGCCACGCGCTGTTGCTGGCCGCCCGACATGTGGGCCGGGTACTTGTCTTCGACGTTGCGCAGACCGACCTTGTCCAGGTACTTGCGCGCGGTCTCGATGGCCTCGCCCTTGCCCTTGCCGAGCACGTGCATGGGCGCTTCGATGATGTTTTCCAGCACCGTCAGGTGCGCCCAGAGGTTGAAGTGCTGGAACACCATGGCCAGCTTGGCGCGGGCGCGCTGCAGCTGTTTGTCGTCGGCGGCCTTGAGCATGCCGTCCTTGGCCGTGACCAGCTTGAGTTCCTCCCCGGCCACGATGATGCGGCCCTGCTGCGGGCGCTCCAGCAGGTTCATGCAGCGCAGGAAGGTGGACTTGCCCGAGCCGGAAGAGCCGATGATGCTGATGACATCGCCCGCCCGAGCGGTGAGCGATATCCCTTTGAGCACTTCGTGCGAACCGTAGCTCTTGCGGATGTCGAGGGCTTCGAGTTTGGTGGTCATGGCGTTTTTTATGAGGCCGATCAGGGGCTGAGCAGGTTGCCCGATCGGATCGGTGTGGCGCCCGCCACGCGGCAGACTTCCATGCCGGTGGTGGCCCAGCGCAGGTGGTGGCGCGCGTAGAGAATGCCGTCGGTGCGGGAACTGATGGGCGTGCGGCGCTGGTTCAGCGGGTCCACGATGTGGGCCAGCACCTCGTCGGCTTTCACCAGGTCGCCGGGCTGGCGGCGAAACACGATCACACCGGGGTGGGGCGCGTGCAGCTTGTCGGTGGCGGTCAGTGGCGTGGGCTCGCACAGGGCGGGCGGCAGGGCCGGGGCCGGTCCGGCCAGCACGCCGCGCTCGCGCAGGTAGTTCATGATGGCCTGTGCGTCCTGTGCCGCCAGTTCGTCGGACACATCGGTCTGGCTGCGCAGCTCCACGGTGGTGCTGGCACAAGCCAGCGGAACGGGGGCGCGGTCCCTGAAGTGTTCCTGCAGCCGCCACCAGGGGCCCGACAGCGCTTCGTCAAACGAGATCAGCGGACCGGAGCCCCGTGCCCACAGCACCGCACGCGCACCGAGGTAGCGGGCCAGCGGCCGCATGTGCTCGATCACCGGCTGCTCGACATACAGGTGCATCACGGCCTCAAAGTCGCAGTGCAGGTCCAGCACCAGGTCGGCGTCGTGCGCCAGGCCCATCAGCACCTGGCGCAGGCTCTGCAGTTCGGTGGTCGGCGTCTGCGCGTCCAGCGCCTGGCGCATGGCGGCGCGGATCAGTCGCTTGTTGGCCTCGGCGTCCGGCCCCAGCCGGTCGGCCACCACGTCTTTGACGAGGTTGAAAAAGTCCGGGTAATGGCGGTTGAAGTTCTCCATGGCCCCGAGCTCGAAGCGGCCAAGCTGGTGGTGCATCACGGTTTGCGACAGGCCGATCGGGTTGGCCATGGGCACCAGCAGCACTTGGCCCAGCATTTCGCCGCGTGTTTCAGCGGTTTCCAGCAAGCCACGCAGGTGCGCGGCCACCAGCATGCCGGGCAGCTCGTCGGCGTGCAGGCTGGCCTGGATGTAGACCTTGCGGCCCGCTCCCGCCGGGCCGAAATGCCAGCTCACCAGCTGCCGCTGCGTGCCCAGCGACGGAGAAAGGAGAAGGTGCTGTTGTTGTTGCATCGGAAGCGGAAGGCGGCTGTCGGTTCGATCCGGTTCGCCGCCTGTTCAATGGGCTTGGGGGCGCAGGTAGGCCAGAAAGCGGCGCTCCAGCAGACGGAACACGTACACCAGGGCAAAGGTGAGCACGAAGTACAGCACCGCCACCACGATGAAGGGCTGGAACGCCAGGTAGTAGGTCTTGTAGATGGAATAGGCCGCGTTGGTGAGGTCGTACAGCGCGGGCACCACGCTCGCCAGCGAGGTGGCGTGCAGCATCATCACCACCTCGTTCGAATAGCCGGGCAGGGTGCGGCGCAGGGCGCTGGGCAGCACCAGACGGAACATCATGTTCCAGTGGCCGTAGCCGGCCGCCTGGGCCGCCTCGATTTCGCCGGCCGGGGTTTCCTTGATGGCGCCGGCCAGCATCTCCACCGTGTAGGCGCAGGTGTTGAGCGTGAAGGCCAGCACGGCACAGAAGAACGGGTCCTTGAACCAGGTGAAGGGCCAGTGGGTGTCCCACAGACCCTGCACCCATTCCAGCTGGGCGATGCCGTAGTAGATGAAGTACACCTGAATCAGCAGCGGCGTGCCGCGCACCACGTAGGTGAACAGCCAGACCGGCCACCACAGCCATGGGCGGCCGGAGACCCGCATCAGCGTCAGGGGCAGGGTCAGCAGGGCACCGGCGATCAGGCTGATGGCCAGCAGCTCCAGGGTGGCGATCAGTCCGGTCCAGTACAGCGCCAGGTTGTGCGGCTGGAAGACGATGGCGAACTGGTCCATCAGAAATCTCCCCGCTTCACGCCGACCGAATAGCGCTGCTCGGCCTTGCGCAGCAGGTACAGGCTGACGCTGGTGATCAGCAGGTACAGCACACCCGCAAACGCCATGAAGATGAGGGCGGCACCGGGAATGTCGCCGCGCGCGGCGGCACCGGCCTGTTTGGCCAGGTTGGTGATGTCGGCCAGGCCGATGACCGACACCAGCGCCGTGGCTTTGAGCAGCACCAGCCAGTTGTTGGTGAAGCCGGGCAGGGCGAAGCGCACCATCTGCGGCAGCACGATGCGACGCAGCGTGTAGAAGCGGCTCATGCCGAACGCCCACCCTGCTTCGGACTGGCCCTTGGGCACGCTCATGATGGCGCCGCGGAAGGTTTCGGTCATGTAGGCGCCGTACACGAAGCCGATGGTCAGCACACCCGCCACGAACGGGTTGATCTGCGGCCCGCGCCGAAAGCCCAGCGCCTCGGCGATGTCGTTGACCAGGATCTGCCCGCCAAAGTACAGCAGCAGCATCCACACCAGATCCGGAACGCCCCGGATCACGGTGGAGTAGATGTCGCCGATCCAGTTCAGCGGTTTGTAGGGCGACAGCTTGGCGACCGCCCCGGCCAGACCGAGGGAGACCGCAACCAGCAAGGCGCCCAGGGCCACACCGAGGGTGACGACCAATCCTTGAAGAATGCTGAGAAGGTAAGTCGTCATCGGATCGAGGCCGCCGGGTGCCCAGCCTCAGGGATCAGGAGCCCCAGATGTCCACGCCAGGCACGTGCTTGTCGGCCAGTTCCTTCCACTTGCCGCTGTCGCGGATGGCCTTGATGCCCGCGTCCAGCGCGTCGCGCAGGGCCGTGTCTTCCTTGCGCACCGCGATGCCCGCGCCGGAACCGAAATACTTGGCGTCGAATTCGACCGGGATGCGGCCACCGGCACAGCTGTAGGCGGCGCCATCGGGGGTGGAGAGGAATCCCCCCGCCACTTCGACCACGTCGGCCACCGTGCCGTCCAGACGACCGGACTTGATGTCCAGATAAACCTGATCCTGTGCGTCGTAGGGCACGATGGTGGCGCCTGCTGCCTTGAGTTCGCCCATGGCGTACTTCTCCTGGGTCGAGGCCTTGAGCACGCCCAGCTTCTTGCCCTTGAAGCCGGCGGCTTCAGCGCCCAGGTTCAGCGCGGTCTTGACCACCACGCACGACGGCGTGTTGTAGTACTTGCCGGTGAAGTCCACCGCCTGCTTGCGCTCTTCGGTGATCGACATGGAGGAGATGATGGCGTCGTACTTCTTGGCCTGCAGGCCGGGGATCATGCCGTCCCAGGCCTGTTCCACGAACACGCATTTGCTCCGGAGTTCGTCGCACAGGGCCTTGGCCACGTCCACATCGAAGCCGGTCGGCTCGCCCGACTCGGTCTTGTAGGTGAAGGGCTTGTAGGTCGGGTCGATGGCAATGCGCAATTCGGGCCACTGGCTGGCCGGTGCGGCGGCCGCCGCAGGCGCTTGCGTTGCGGCGGGTGCAGCCGGTGCTGGCGGCTCCGATTTCCCGCAGGCCACCAAGGATGCGGCGGCGATCAGACTCAGGGGCAGCAAGATGGATTTCATGAAGATTCCTCTGGATGGGTAAGAGACGGGAGCAACCCGACGGGTCGCCTGTCGTGGCTCCGGATTGTAGGTCTGGAGCGCCCGGTTTCAGGTGGCGCCAGGCTGGTGTTTCCCCTGCTGGCGGACAAGTTCTGAGCGCAACGCCCTGCGGCGCAGGGGAAGCTTACACAGCCCAGGTCGAACCGTGTTCGGGCACCATGGCGCGCCAGCGCAGCTCGGTTTCGATGCGGTGGCGCAGCGCGTCGGAGGCGCCCATGTCGCCGTGGGTCACGAACACGCGGTGCGGCGGCTGTGGCAGGGCGCGCAGCCAGTCCATGAGCTGGCTGGCGTCGGCGTGGGCCGAGGCCGACGCGAGCTGCACCACCTCGGCGCGCACCGGCACATCTTGCCCGTGGATGCGCAGCTTGGTCGCACCCTCCGAGAGGCTGGCGCCGCGCGTGCCGGGCGCCTGGTAACCGGTCAGCACCACCATGTTGCGGTGATGGCCGAGGTATTGCACCAAGTGGTGCAGCACGCGCCCGCCGGTGGCCATGCCGGCCGCAGCGAGCACGATCTTGGGGCCGTGCCGCTGCGCAATGGCCTTGGATTCATCGGCCGAGCGCGTCATCGTGGCCACGTGCTCCATGTCGCGGCATTGCGCGGCGTTCAGCCGGTGCTCGCCCAGATGGCGGTCGTACAGATCGGTGGTGTGGATGGCCATCGGGCTGTCCAGGTAGACCGGCAGGCTGTGCGGCAGCACGCCGTTGGCCTTGAGCAGCACGATGGCGTGCAGGATTTCCTGCGCCCGACCGACTGCAAAGACCGGCACCACCGCCGTGCCGCCGCGCGCGGCCACGCGCTGCAGGGCCGGGCCGAGCTCGGCCAGCGTGTCTTCTTCGGGGTGCTCGCGGTCGCCGTAGGTCGACTCGACCACCACGGCATCGGCAGCGGGGGGCTTGTCGGGCGGCAGCATCAGCATGTCGTCGGGCCGCCCGAGGTCGCCCGAGAACAAAATCTTCTTGCCCCCCACCTCCAGCAGCAGGCTGGCCGCGCCGAGGATGTGGCCGGCGCTGGAGAAGCGCGCCGTCCAGCCGTGCAGCGGCTCAAAGGCCTGGCCCATCGGCACGGTGCGCAGCAGCTTCAGACTGTTGAGCGCGTCGCTTTCGGTGTAGAGCGGCAGCGCGGGGGCGTGTTTGGAAAAGCCCTTGCGGTTGGCGAAGTTCGCGTCTTCTTCCTGGATGTGGCCGCTGTCGGGCAGCAGGATTTTCGCCAGGTCGCGCGTGGCCGGTGTGCACCAGACCTTGCCGTGAAAACCCTCTTTGGCCAGCAGCGGCAGGTAGCCGCTGTGGTCGAGGTGGGCATGTGTCAGCAGCACCGCGCCGATGTGGTTGGGCAGCACCGGCAGCGGGTCGCGGTTGCGCAGGCGCAACTGCTTGTAGCCCTGGAACAGGCCGCAGTCGACCAGCAGGCTCTGACCGTTGAACTCGACCAGGATCTTGGACCCGGTGACGGTGCCTGCGGCACCGAGGAAGCGGAGGTGGACGTTCATGCGGAGCATCTTACCTGCGGGGGTTCGGCGTGACCGTTCAGATGGCCTTGAGCGCAAGGCCGCATTTCTTTAGTTGATTTCGTCATAAACAACTGAAAACGTATTCGTTCCAGTTTTGTGGACCGGTCTCCATGATCCGCTCCGTTGTTCTGTCGTTTCCGGAGAAAACCCATGAAAACCCGCCGCAGCTTCACCACCACCCTGATCGCAGGCACGTTGGCCACCGCTTTGCCCGCCTTCGCCCAGCCGACGCCGGTCACCTTGCTCAACGTGTCCTACGACCCGACGCGCGAGCTGTACGTGGAGGTCAACGCCGCGTTCGCCAGACACTGGAAGGCCAGGACCGGCCAGGATGTGAGCATCCAGCAGAGCCACGGCGGTTCGGGCAAACAGGCCCGTTCCATCATCGACGGCCTGGGGGCCGACGTGGCCACGCTGGCCCTGGCCGGCGACACCGACGCGCTGCACACCAACGGTGGCTGGATTCCCAGGGACTGGCAGAAGCGCCTGCCCCACAACAGCTCGCCCTACACCTCCACCATCGTGCTGGTGGTGCGCGCGGGCAACCCCAAGAACATCAGGGACTGGGACGACCTGATCCGCCCGGACGTGAAGGTCATCACGCCCAACCCCAAGACCTCGGGTGGCGCGCGCTGGAACTACCTGGCCGCCTGGGAGTTTGCTTTACGCAAGTACGGCGGTCCGAACCGTGATGTCAGCAAGGCCCAGGAATTCGTGAAGAAGCTGTACGAGAACGTGCCGGTGCTGGACGCTGGCGCTCGCGGTGCGTCCATCAGCTTTGCCCGGCGCAACCAGGGCGATGTGCTCCTTTCGTGGGAGAACGAGGCCTACCTGCTGGAGAAGGAATTTGGCAACCGGGTGGACTTCGTCTACCCGTCGCTGTCGGTTCTGGCCGAACCGGCGGTGACCGTGGTGGAC
>PNMN01000069.1 GCA_013823655.1 Comamonadaceae bacterium
CTCCACAGTTAGGGCTGCTTGGTTCCCCACCTGACCCGGTTGGCCGCTTCACCATGCGGGAAGGCCCGTCGGGGTCGATTGTAGGCGATGGCGCCGGGCTTTGGCGGGCCAGGCGCCGGGGGCGCCGCTTAGAATCGGCGCCATGTCTTACGTCGTTCTGGCCCGCAAGTACCGCCCGCGCAATTTCACCGAAATGGTGGGGCAGGGGCATGTGGTGCAGGCGCTTTCCAACGCGTTGACCACCCAGCGGCTGCACCACGCCTACCTGTTCACCGGCACGCGCGGCGTCGGCAAGACGACATCTCGCGCATCCTGGCCAAGTCGCTCAACTGCCTGGGTGCTGACGGGCGGGGTGGCATCACCGCCGAGCCCTGTGGCGTCTGCCAGGCCTGCACCGACATCGACTCGGGCCGCTTCGTGGACTACACCGAGCTGGACGCCGCCTCGAACCGTGGCGTGGACGAGGTGCAGGCGCTGCTGGAGCAGGCGGTCTACAAGCCGGTGCAGGGGCGCTTCAAGGTCTTCATGATCGACGAGGTGCACATGCTCACCGGGCACGCGTTCAACGCGATGCTCAAGACGCTGGAGGAGCCGCCCGAGTATTTGAAGTTCGTGCTGGCGACGACCGATCCGCAGAAGGTGCCGGTGACGGTGCTCTCGCGCTGTCTGCAGTTCAACCTGCGCCCGATGGCGCCCGAGACCGTGCTGCAGCACCTGGCCCAGGTGTTGCAGGCCGAGAACGTGTCGGCCGAGACGCAGGCGCTGCGCCTGATCTCGCGCGCCGCGCGCGGCTCCATGCGCGACGCACTTTCATTGACCGACCAGGCCATCGCGTTTGGCGGTGGCCAGTTGCAGGAAGCGACCGTGCGCCAGATGCTGGGCGCGGTGGACCGCTCCTATGTGCTGCGCCTGATCGACGCGCTGGCGCGCGGCGATGGCGCTGCCGTGGTGGACACGGTGGAGAGCCTGCGCAGCAACGGGCTGAACGCCGCTTCGGCGCTGGAAGAAATGACCGGCCTGCTGCAGCGCATGGCGGTGCTGCAGGCGGTGCCCGAGCGGGCTGCGTTGCAGGAGTCTGACGACCCGGATACCCCCGAGATCGTGCGTCTGGCGCACGCGCTGCCGGCCGACGAGACCCAGCTGCTCTACAGCCTGTGCCTGCACGGGCGCGGCGAGCTGGGTCTGGCGCCGGACGAATACGCTGCGCTCACCATGGTGCTGCTGCGTTTGCTGGCCTTCAAGCCCGCTGGCACGGCCCCCGTGGCGGCGGCGGAAAAAAAAACACTGAAAACCGGGACTGAGGTTGCGCGGCCCGTTGTGGCACCACCGGCTCCGACGGTGTGGCCCGCGGTTCCGGCGACCGCACCAGCACCAGCACCAGCACCAGCACCACGAACAGCGCCTGCGGTCGCAGCCTCTGCGGACGACGCCGATGGTCCGCCTTGGGTCGAAGAACCCGATGAGGCGATGGAAGAGGCTGTGCAGACCTCGCGCCGACTGGTCGAGGTGCCGGTGCGCGATCCGGGCCCGGCGCCGCGGCTGGACCGCCTGCGCGAACCGGGTGAGGTCGCGCCGCTGCGCGATCCGGTGCTCAGTGCCGAAGGCGATTTCTGGTTCGATACCGTGATGCAACTGGCCCGGACCGAGTCCATCAGCGCGCTGGTGCGCGAGCTGGGCCTGCAGTCGCAACTGGTGGCGCGCGACGCCGGACAGTGGCTGCTGCGGGTGGAGCGCGAGTCGCTCAACCAGGGCAATACCCGGGAGCGGCTGAGCGCGGCCTTGAAGACGCTGGGCCACGAAATACGCCTGGTGGTGGAAATTGGGCCGGTCGAGGACTCTGCGGCGTTGCGTCTGGCGGCCCAAGCCGCGCGCCGACAAACCGAAGCCGAGCAGGTCATCCGCGACGATCCCTTCGTGCAGAGCATGATGCGCGACTTCGGCGGCAAAATCGTGCCTGGCACGCTCAAGACCACCGTGGGTTGAGAGCCCTCGTTTCATACATCCCTTTTTTCACACCACAAGGACAACCATGTTCAACAAAGGACAACTCGCCGGTCTGATGAAGCAGGCGCAGGCCATGCAGGACAACCTGAAGAAGGCGCAGGACGAACTGGCCTTCATTGAAGTGACCGGCGAGTCCGGCGCCGGTCTGGTGAAGGTGCTGATGACCTGCAAGCACGATGTGAAGCGCGTCACCATCGACCCCAGCCTGCTGGCCGACGACAAGGACATGCTGGAAGACCTGGTGGCCGCCGCCTTCAACGCGGCGGTGCGCAAGGCGGAAGAAACGAGCAACGAGAAGTTGGGCAAGCTCACGGCCGGAATGCCGGGTTTGCCAGGCGGGATGAAGTTCCCGTTCTGACCACCGGCACCGTCCCTGCGTGGCCCAAACCCATTCCCTTGAACGGCTGGTGCAGGCGCTCAAGCGCCTGCCCGGCGTGGGAGTGAAATCGGCCCAGCGCATGGCTTTTCACTTGCTGCAGCACGACCGCGAGGGCGCGCTGCACCTGGCCCAGGCACTGCAACACGCCTGCGCCACGGTGCGGCACTGCAGCTGGTGCCACACCTTCACCGAAAACGAGGTCTGCCCGACCTGTCTGGACACACGGCGAGACCGAAGCCAGCTCTGCGTGGTGGAGACACCGGCCGATCAGGACGCGATGGAACGCACCGGCGCCTACAAGGGGTTGTACTTCGTGCTCATGGGCAAGCTCAGCCCGCTCGACGGTGTGGGCCCGCGCGACATTGGCTTGCAGAAATTCTTTGACCGCATCGAAACGCTGATCGACGGTCAACGCGAGGTGCGCGAGGTGATCCTGGCGACCAACTTCACCGCCGAGGGGGAAACCACGGCGCACGTGATCGCGCAGGCGCTCAAGTCGCGCGGTGTCAATGTGACGCGGCTGGCGCGCGGTGTGCCGGTGGGCAGCGAGCTCGAATACGTGGACCTGGGCACCATCGCGCACGCCCTGGTGGACCGCCGCTGAACGCCGCTGAACGAACAACCCCCTCAACGAAAGACCGCCATGAAGATCGCCGGACTGACCGTGGCCTACTGGGCCGTTCTTGTGGCGGCCTTGCTGCCCATTGCCTGTGCCGGTCTGGCCAAGTGGGGCATGTTCGGCAAACCCCGGCGCGATGGCGGCTACGACAACCACAACCCGCGCGCCTGGCTGGCCCGGCAGGGCGACTGGCGTGCGCGGGCCAATGCGGCGCAGGCCAACAGTTTCGAAGCGCTGCCGTTTTTCATCGGGGCGGTGATCATCGCGCACCAGATCGGCGCCAACCAGATGCGGCTGGACCTGCTGGCGTTCCTGTTTGTGGTGTTGCGCCTCGTCTACGTGCTGCTTTACGTGGCCGATCTGCCTGCGGCGCGCAGCCTGGTCTGGGCGCTGGCGCTGGCGGTGAACATCTCGCTGCTTTTTGTTTGACGCTGGTCCAGCGCCCCCTCGGTGGAAACCCGCTCGGGATTCGTCCCGATGCGCAAGAGGGTCCTCGCGGCTAGCCTTGGAAGCCGGAATGCGGTTCGCAGAGGAGGCTTTTCATGTGGAGTCGGCGGGGCTGGGGTCGATGGTGCGCGGCGGCGGTGCTGAGCACAGGCCTGCCTGCGGCGACGGCCCAGCCCCGACCGGCCGCACCCGCTGCGGCATCCGTTGCAGCGCGCAACACGCTGGGCCGGGTGGTGGTGGCGGTGGACAACAAGGCTTCTTTTTGTTACCTGCCGCTGACCATCGCCGAGCGACTGGGTTACTTCGCCATCGAAGGGCTGGACCTGCAGGTGCGCGATTTCAGCGAGCGCGGGCAGGCGCTGCAGTCGGTGCTGAGCGGGGCGGCACAGCTGGTTTCAGGTCCTTACAGCCACAACATCAGCCTGCAGATGCGCGGGCAGCGGATGCAGTCCATCGTGCTGCAGGGGCGCACCCCGCAAATCGTGCTGGGCGTGTCGCTGCAGACCCTGCCGCATTTTCGCCAGTTGCGCGACCTGCGTGGGCGCCGGATCGCGGTCACTTCGCTCGGGTCGGCCAGTCACCGCATGGCGCGCCTGCTGCTGGCCAGGGCCGGGGTCGGGCCGCAGGATGTGCGCTACCAGGCGTTTCCCGGCATCGAGGCCACGGTGGCGGCGTTTCACACCGGGCAGGTGGACGCGGTCTGTTACAGCGACCCGCTGATCACCCAGCTGGAGCAGGAAGGCGCGCTGCGGGTGGTGGCCGACACGCGTTCGGTGCGCGGCAATGCCGAGGTGTTTGGGGGGGCTTTGCCAGCGGGCTGCCTGAGCGCGCCGGTCGAGTTCGTGACCGCAAACCGGCCGCAGTGCCAGGCCATGGCCGATGGCATCGTGCATGCCTTGAAATGGCTGCAGACGGCCGGCCCGTCGGACCTGATCAAGACCGTGCCGGAAAGCTATTTCCGGGGTGACCGGGCGCTCTACCTGGCGGCGTTCAGCCGCGCTCGCGAGTCCTGGGCGCCCGACGGTCTGATGCCTGCCGCAGGACCACAGACCACGGTGCGCATGCTGGCGCATTTCGACGATGCGCAGCAGCTGCAGCGGGTCGATCTGGCGCGCACCTTCACCAACGAGTTCGCGAGCCTGTCCAAGGCCCGTTTCCGGGCTTGAGCGTTCAGGGTTTTTTGGCCGGTTTGGCGTTCAGTGCGACCTTGGTCTCGCGCGCTTTCGGGCGCTTGGCCACTTGGCCAGCACCGGTTTTGCCTGCCTTGGCTGCGGTGGCTTTTGCGCCGGACTTGTTGCGCGCGGTGCTGGTGGCTTTTTGACCTTTGCGCGTGGACTGGCGTGCCTCCTGGCGCGGCGCCTTGTCCTTGCTGCGGGCTGCGGGCTCGGCGCGCGCCAGGGTCACGCGTTGCGGCAGCATCAGGGTGACGCGCTGGCCCGGCTTGAGGCGGGCGTTGACGGCCAGCTTGTTCCAGCCGGCGGCGCTCGCCGCGCTCACGCCGTAGCGGCTGGCCAGGCGCGCCAGGTTGTCGCCCTTGCGGGCGCGCACGGTGCTGCGTTTGAGGATGGTCTCGGGTTGCAGGCTGAGCTGGCCGTTGTCGGCCACGTGCTCGGGCACGTCGGCGTCGCGGGGGCCGCTGCGGTGCACCAGCAGGCTGGAGCCCGCGCGCACCAGCATGCGCGGCGGGATGTGGTTGACGCTGCGCAGTTCAGACTCGCTCATGCCCACGCGGTCTGCGGCCTGGGCGGCGGTCATGGTGGCGGGCACGACCCAGGCGGTCCAGCTCGCCAGCGGGCCTTTGTGCGCAGCCAGCCGGTCCTGGAAAGTGACAGCGTTGTCCCAGGGCAGCAGGATGTGGGATGTGCCCGAAGCCATCACCACCGGCTGCCTGATCGACGGATTCAGCGCGCGAAAGTCCTTTTCACTCACATCGGCCAGGTTGGCAATCAGTGCCACGTCGATGTCACGCTCCAGCGTGACGGTGTCAAAGAAGGGGCGGTTGCCGATGTCGGGCAGCTGTGCGCGGAACGCTTCGGGCCGGGCCACGATGTTCTTCACCGCCTGCAGCTTGGGCACGTACATGCGCGTTTCCAGCGGCATGGTGAGGTCGGTGTAGGCGGTGGGCAGACCGGCTCTCTGGTTGCGGGTGATGGCGCGGTTCACATTGCCCTGGCCCCAGTTGTAGGCGGCCAGCGCCAGATGCCAGTCGCCAAAGCGGTTGTGCAGCTGTTGCAGGTAATCCAGCGCGGCGCGGGTGGAGGCCAGCACATCGCGGCGGTCGTCGCGGAAAGCGTTTTGCTTCAGATCGAACGACTGGCCGGTGGCGGGCATGAACTGCCACATGCCGGCCGCGCGCGCGCTCGAAACTGCTTGCGGATTGAACGCGCTTTCAATGAAGGGCAGCAGGGCCAGCTCCATCGGCATGTTGCGCCGCTCGATCTCTTCGACGATGTGGAACAGGTAGCGCTCGGAGCGCGCGGTCATGCGCTCGATGTAGTCGGGCCGGGTGGCGTACCACTGTTCCTGGTTGTGCACCAGATCGCCTTCCAGATCCGGTATGACGAAGCCGCGGCGGATGCGTTCCCAGATGTCGGCCGGGGCCGACAGGAACACCACCGGGGGCGCGCTGGCGGTCTCGACGCCGATGGCGCTGAGGGTGGCCTGGGTCGCGTCGCTGGCCACTGGCGGGGGAGGCGTGCGGCTGGGTGAGACGGGGCGTTGGGCGGGGGCGGTGTTGGCCTGCGCAGCCTCAACAGGCGTGGCTGCGCTGGGCGGTGCCGACGGGACGCTGGCACAGCCCGCGAGCAGCAGGGTGAAGGCCAGGGTGGCGAGGGGCGCGCTGCGAGGCGTGCCGGGGTGCATCCGTCGGGGTGGGTTCGGCAAGGTCATCTGAATTCGTTCTTCCATGTGCGCAACGTGGCAAACACGCTCACGGCATCGGTGGTGGTGGCGGGATCATGGGCCAAGGCGGCCTGCACCAGGGCCGGCTCGCGGCTGCGCAGGAACGGGTTGATCTGTTTTTCCAGACCGATGGAGCTGGGCAGGGTGGGAAGGTTCCGTGCCCGCTGCTGCTCGCACGCCTGGGTGTATCGGGCCAGGGCGGCGTTGCCGGGGTCGACCGCGCTGGCAAAGCGGAGGTTGGCCAGCGTGTACTCGTGGGTACAGCAGACGCGGGTGGGGTCGGGCAGCGCCGCGAGTGCGGTGAGCGACTGCAGCATCTGCTCGGGAGTGCCTTCAAAAAGCCGGCCGCAGCCCCCCGAGAACAGGGTGTCGCCGCAAAAAAGCAGCGGCGCATCGCCTGCGTTCGCGACATAGAACGCGATGTGGCCTGCGGTGTGTCCCGGCACGTCCAGCACCTGGAAGTCCAGTCCCAGCACCTGCACCCGGTCACCGCCTTGCACCCGCTGCAGCGGTTCGGGCATGGGTTCAAAGGCCGGGCCGACGACCCGCGCGCCGCTGCCTTCGCGCAGGGACGCGACGCCAGCGGTGTGGTCGGCGTGGTGGTGGGTGATGAGGATGGTGTCGAGGGTGAGACCGTGCTGGGCCAGCCAGTGCGCGACGCCGGTTGCCTCACCCGGGTCCACCACCAGGGCGCGCTGGCCGTCGTGCAACACCCAGATGTAGTTGTCGCTGAAGGCCGGAACCGGGAACAGGGTCATGGGCTGGCAGGTGTTGGAGCGCGCTGGGGCGTGCGTGTAGAGTACGTCGGACAGGCCGGGCTGCGTCAGCGCGCTCGTGCCGTCCCTGTCTGCGCACCACCGTCCATGAACCCACCCATTATAAGTTTGCAGGACTGGCTGAGTACCGCGCCCGGGCAGTACCTGCTGGCCTGGGAGCAGGCGCAGGTCGACCTGGCCGTGACCAACCTGTTTGGCTACAACGCTTTGCAGCTGGGCCTGCCCGAGCTGCGCGGCCTGCACGCCAACCGCATGCCGCACCGCTGGATCGCATTGCCGGAAGAGATGCGGGCCTGGCTGCGGGCGCCGAACGCTCTGGTCACCCGCGAAGGTGGCCAGAGCGTGGACGTCGATGCGGCGTCGGCCACCGGGTCCGCTGCGCGAATGCCCGAAGCGAACCCGGACCGGGTGCCGCGGGTGGCCCTGATCACCGACGCCGCGGCCCTGCCGTTTCCCCCGGCCAGCCTGGATCTGGTGGTGTTGCCGCACACGCTGGAACTCAGCGCCGACCCGCACCAGGTGCTGCGCGAAGTGGAACGTGTGCTGGTGCCCGAAGGCCGGGTGGTGGTGTCGGGTCTGAACCCGGCCAGTCTCTGGGGCCTGCGGCAAGGGCGTGGTCGCCTGGCAGACCGGCTTGGACTGCCCAGGCTCGGCGCGTCGCGCCTGTACCTGCCGGAAGCGGGTGAGTTCATCGGGCCCTGGCGCCTGCGCGACTGGCTGCGCCTGCTGGGTTTTGAAGTAGAGTCGGAGCGCTTTGGCTGCTACCGCCCGGCGGTGCGGACCGACAAGTGGTTGCAGCGTACCGCCTGGATGGACCGGGCCGGCCCGCGCTGGTGGCCGATTTTTGGCGCGGTGTATTTTTTTGTGGCGGTCAAGCGGGTGCGTGGCATGCGTTTGCTCGGCCCGGCCTGGAAGCCCCGTCCCAAGGCGGCAGCGGCGCCGGTGTCGGTGGCCAATCGCCGTTGATTCCGTTGCCCGTCTTTCCCCGTTCGGGCACTGCGCCCGCGGTTTGACGCGCTTGAAACCCATGGAGACTGACACCTTGAACCACGTGGTGATCTACACCGATGGCGCCTGCAAAGGCAACCCCGGCCCGGGCGGCTGGGGCGTGTACCTCAAGGCCGGTGGCCACGAGAAAGACCTCTGGGGCGGCGAGCGCGAAACCACCAACAACCGCATGGAACTGACGGCGGTGATCGAAGGCCTGGCGGCGCTCAAGCGACCGTGCAAAGTGTCGGTGTACCTGGACAGCGAGTACGTGCGCAAGGGCATCACCGAGTGGATCCACGGCTGGAAGGCCAGGGGCTGGAAAACGGCGGCCAAGCAGCCGGTCAAGAACGCCGACCTCTGGCAAAAGCTCGACGCGCTGGTGCACGACGGCGTGCACCACATTGAGTGGCACTGGGTCAAAGGCCATGCCGGCGATCCGGGCAATGAGCGCGCCGATGCGCTCGCCAACCGGGGCGTGCCGGTCAGAGCCTGAGCCTGAGGCGGCGAGGCCCCAGTGGGGTCTTGATGGAATGTGTGGCTGCGCTTCGGGGCTTGCGCTGGTACATTGCCGAGCAATTGCCCACGGCGAAGCCCTTCGGGGGTCGGCGCCCCAACCACTGCGCAGCACTCATGGCGAACAAGACGCTTTACATCGGGGTCGCGGTCATCGGCCTGGCCCTGGCCTCGACGGCAGCCTGGTGGCTTCAGAACCCGCCCGCATCCGCACCCGAATCCGGCGCAGGCACACGGGGACCGGGGGCGCCGGGCACCGGAGCGGGCCGGTCGGGGGGGACTGGCGGCGGTCCAGCGGGCGTGGAGGTGGCGCAGGTCAGGAGCATGACCCTGCAAGACGATGCCCAGGCGGTGGGTTCGCTGCGTTCGCACCAGAGCGTGACGCTGCGTCCCGAGGTCAGCGGCCGCATTGCACAGATCGCGTTTGCCGATGGTGCCCGTGTGAAGCGTGGCCAGTTGCTGGTGCAGCTGGACGATGTGCTGCAACGGGCCGAACTCAGCCAGGCGCAGGCCCAGCTCTCCATGGCGCGCGCCAACCTCAAACGCAACGAAGAACTGGTGGCCCAGGCCTTTGTGGCCCAGCGCGTGCTGGACGAAAGCCGCGCCAGCCTGCAGGTGGCCGAGGCGCAGGTGGCGCTGGCGCAGGCGCGCCTCTCGCGCATGCGCATCACCGCGCCGTTCAACGGCACGGTGGGCTTGCGCACGGTGAACCTGGGCGACTACGTGAAGGACGGCGCCGACCTGGTGAACCTGGAAGACACCTCGCAGCTGACGGTGGATTTCCGTCTGCCCGAGCGTTACCAGACACGCATTGCGACCGGTCAGCCGGTGCGGGTGGAGCTCGATGCGTTGCCGGGCAAAAACTTCAATGCCCGGGTGCAGGCGGTGGACCCGCTGCTGGACGCCGATGGCCGCTCGGTCGCCGTGCGTGCGGTGCTGCCACCGGCGGCGGGCAGCGAACTGCGCCCCGGCATGTTCGCTCGCGTGACGACGGTGTTTTCGGTCAACGAGACGGCCCTGGTGGTGCCTGAAGAGGCGATCGTCCCGCAGGGCGGCAAGCAGTTTGTTGTCCGGCTGGTGAAAGAGGGCGAAGGCGACGCCGCCAAGCTGGTCTCGCTGCGCACCGAGGTGCAGCTGGGCGTGCGCCGTGGTGCCCAGGTGCAGATCTCGCAAGGACTGAACGAGGGCGACACGGTGGTCGTGGCCGGGCAGCAGCGCCTGCAGAAGGACGGCACGCCGGTGCGCGTGGTGGACATGAGTCGGCCCGGCGGTGGCCGCCCCGGCGCGGCGGGTGGGGCCGGTCCTGCCGACCAACCCGCCGGTGCGCCCGCAGCAAAACCGCAAGGCAGCCCGGCGGTTGCCCGGTCCGCTGCGGGCGGCTGATTCCACAATAGAACCGCCATGCAACTGCCCGAAATCTCGATCCGCCGCCCGGTGTTTGCCAGCGTGCTGTCGCTGCTGATCCTGCTGGTCGGCTGGGTCGCCTTTCAGGGTCTGACGGTGCGCGAGTACCCCAAGATCGACGAGCCCACGGTGTCGGTGCAGACGCGCTTCACCGGGGCGTCCAGCGAGGTGATGGAGTCGCAGGTCACCAAGACGCTGGAGGATTCGCTGGCTGGCATTGAGGGCGTGGACGTGATCACCTCCACCAGCCGCCAGGAGCAGAGCAACATCACCGTGCGCTTCAAGCTGGAGCGCGACCCGGACGCCGCCGCCGCCGACGTGCGCGACAAGGTCAGCCGGGTGCGCCAGCGCCTGCCGCAGGGCATTGACGAACCGGTGATCGCCAAGGTCGAGGCCGATGCGTTTCCGGTGATCTGGCTGGCACTGAGTTCGGACACGCACGACGCGCTGCAGCTGTCGGACTTTGCCAACCGCATCGCCAAGCCGGTGTTGCAGACCGCTCCGGGCGCGGCCGACGTGCGCGTGTTCGGCGAACGCAGGTACTCGATGCGCGTCTGGATCGATCCGGACCGCCTGGCCGCCTACCGCCTGACGGTGCAGGACGTGGAAGACGCGTTGCGCCGCTCCAACCTGGAGGTGCCGGCCGGACGCATCGAGAGCAGCCAGCGCGAATTCAACGTCACCGCCGCCACCGATCTGCAGACGCCCCAGCAGTTCCGCGCGGTGAGCATCCGCAGCATCAACGGCCAGGCGATCCGGCTGGGCGACGTGGCGCGTGTGGTGCAGGGCCCGCAGGACGAGCGCAGCTCGGTGCGCCTGAACGGGCGCGACTCGGTGTCGCTGGGCGTGATCCGCCAGGCCACGGCCAATCCGCTGGAACTCTCGGCCGGCGTGCGCCAGTTGCTCGACAAAGTGCGCGCCGACCTGCCGCCCGGCGTGAACGTGGACATCGCGAACGACAACTCGGTCTTCATCGACCGCTCCATCAAGGCCGTCTACACCACCATCGCCGAAGCCGTGGTGCTGGTGGCGCTGGTCATCTTCGTTTTTCTGCGCACCATCCGCGCGTCCATCATCCCGCTGGTGACCATTCCGGTCAGCCTGATCGGCACTTTCGCGCTGATGGCGCTGTTCGGCTTCTCCATCAACACCCTCACGCTGCTGGCGCTGGTGCTGGCCATCGGCCTGGTGGTGGACGACGCCATCGTGGTGCTGGAGAACATCTACCGCCACATCGAGGCGGGCATGCAACCGTTTGACGCCGCCATCAAAGGCGCGCGCGAGATCGGTTTTGCGGTGGTGGCCATGACGTTGACGCTGGCCGCCGTGTACGCCCCGCTGGCTTTCACGCCCGGGCGCACCGGGCGCCTGTTCGCCGAATTCGCGCTGGCGCTGGCCGGTGCGGTGGTGGTCTCGGGCTTTGTGGCGCTCACCCTCTCGCCCATGATGAGCAGCCAGCTGCTGCGCCACAACCCCAACCCCGGCTGGTTCGACCGCAGCATGGAGCGCGTGCTGGTCGGCATCACCAGCGGCTACAGCCGCGCGCTGGCGCTGGCCTTGCGAGCGCGCTGGCTGGTGGTGGGTGTGATGCTGGCCAGCGCCGCCGGCAGCTGGTGGCTGCTGGGCACCACCAAGCAGGAACTGGCGCCGCTGGAAGACCGCGGCGTGATCCTGGTCAACCTCAACGGCCCCGATGGCGCCACGCTGGCCTACACCCGCCGCTACGCCGAAGCGGTGGAGCGCATCGGGCAGGACTACCCCGAGTTCGACCGCATCTTCAGCAACATCGGCAACCCCACGGTGGCGCAGGGCACGGTGTTCCTGCGCGCCAAACCGTGGGAGGAGCGCGAACGCACCACGCAGGAGATCGCGCGCGAGATCACGCCGCGCATCGCCGCGCTGCCCGGCATCAGCGGTTTTCCCATCACGCCGCCATCGCTCGGCCAGGGCTTCCGCGAACGGCCCATCAACTACGTGATCGTCACCAGCGACAGCTACGAAAGCCTGGCGCGCACCGTGCGCCGCTTCCAGGACGAGATGGCCAAGCACCCCGGCTTCGTGCAGGTCGACACCGACCTGCGCCTGAACAAGCCCGAGATCCGCATGGACGTGGACCGCGAGCGCGCCACCGACATGGGCGTGAACGTGGACGCCATCGCCCGCACGGTGGAAACCATGCTGGGCGGGCGCATCGTCACCCGCTACAAGCAGGGCGGCGAACAATACGATGTGGTGGTGCAGACCGACAGCACCCAGCGCAGCGCCCCGGAAGACATCGACAGGCTGTTCGTGCGCGGCCGGGGTGACGCCATGATCCCGCTGGCCTCGCTGGTGAAACTGCGCGAAGTGGTGGTGCCGCGCGAGCTCAACCACTTCGGCCAGCGCCGCAGCGCCAGCATCACCGCCAACCTGGCGCCCGAACTGGCGCTGGGCGACGCGCTGCAGCTCATGGACCGCATCGCGGCCGACGTGCTGCCGCCCGGCACCACCACCGACCTCAACGGCCAGAGCCGCGAGTTCAAGAACGCCTCGGGCTCGCTGGCCATCGTGTTCGCGCTCTCGCTGCTGTTCATCTACCTGGTGCTGGCCGCGCAGTTCGAGAGCTTTGTCGATCCCCTCATCATCATGCTCAGCGTGCCGCTGTCCATGCTGGGCGCGCTGCTGGCGCTCAAGTTCAGCGGTGGCACGCTCAACGTGTTCAGCCAGATCGGCCTCATCACCCTGGTGGGCCTGATCACCAAACACGGCATCCTGATCGTGGAGTTTGCCAACCAGCTGCGCGAGGACGGCAAGAGCAAGCTCGACGCTGTGAAGGAAGCCGCAGCGCTGCGCCTGCGCCCCATCCTCATGACCACCGGCGCCATGGTGCTGGGCGCCATCCCGCTGGCCCTGGCCAGCGGCGCCGGGGCCGAGAGCCGCCAGCAGATCGGCTGGGTCATCGTCGGCGGCATGAGCCTGGGCACCCTGCTCACGCTCTTTGTGGTGCCCACCATGTACATGCTGCTGGCGCGCAGCCGGCATGGCTCACGGGTGTTGTCGACAGAGGTGCCAATGCCTGCGCCTGGGGATGTGCTGGTGGCGAAGTGAAAGAGGGCCTCAAGAGGCCCTTCGCCCCCTTGCTGCCATACACACGGGACAGTCAAGGTCTGCAATGCAGCGCTCTTTGACGTTCAGAAATCTCACCTTGCACTCGAGTATTTTGTAGATACAATTAGCCATG
>PNMN01000070.1 GCA_013823655.1 Comamonadaceae bacterium
TCCTTCAGTTCGTTCAGGGTGCGCGCCAGGTTGGTCACCATGAAGTACGGCATGGTCTCGGCCGCGCCGCTGGCCACCTTGGCCACGGTGGCGTTGATGCCGGCCGCGTGGTCCTTGGGCGCGATCACCGCGTGAGCGCCGGCGCCGTCGGCCACGCGCAGGCAGGCGCCCAGGTTGTGCGGGTCGGTGATGCCGTCCAGCACCAGCAGCAGCGGCGCCTTGCCGTCGGCCTCCAGGCCTTCCAGCAACTCGTCGAGCGAATGCACCTGCGGCAGCGCCTGCACCCGCGCCGCCACACCCTGGTGGCCGTGGCTGCCGACCAGTTTGGCCAGGCGCATGCCATCGGCCTCGATCAGCCGCACATTCGCCTCTTTCACGCGGTCGATGAACTGCCGCATGCGCGCGTCGCGCCGGGTCGGATCGACATAGATTTCGACAATCGACAACGGTGCGGTTTTCAGGCGCACGCCCACGGCGTGGAAGCCGAACAAGACTTTGGAGGAAGACATGCCGGGATTATCCGTGCACCCGTTCACATCCCGCGCGCACTGCCCAACCCAGGATGCGGCGGAACTGGTTTCGCCAGGCCGCAGCGCATCGGCCTCTTCAGGAGGTCGCGCGCAGCGCGGCGGGGGTGGTGACCGTTCAGGCCGTGACGTCCGCCAGCTCCGCCACTTGCCCGGCCTCGATGGTGATGCGCCGTTCGCAGCGCGCGGCGATGGCGCGGTCGTGCGTCACCAGCACCAGCGTCGTGCCCTGTTCGCGGTTGAGCTCGAACATCAGTTCCATGATGGTGGCGCCGGTGGCGAAATCGAGGCTGCCGGTGGGCTCGTCGGCCAGCAGCACGGCGGGCTGCACCACAAAGGCACGCGCCAGCGCCACCCGCTGCTGTTCACCGCCCGACAGCACCTTGGGGTAACTGGCCAGCCGCTCGCCCAGGCCCACCCGCTGCAGCATGTGCGTGGCCGTGGCGCGGGCGTCGCGCCGCCCGCTCAGCTCCAGCGGCAGCATCACGTTTTCCAGCGCGCTCAGGTTGCCCAGCAGCTGGAAACTCTGAAACACAAAGCCCACCTTCTGCGCCCGCAAAGCGGCGCGCTGGTCTTCGTCCAGCGCAAACAGGTCCACGCCGTCAATGTGAACGGTTCCGCTGCTCGGCGTGTCCAACCCGGCCACGATGGACAGCAGCGTGCTCTTGCCGGAGCCGGAGGCGCCGACGATGGCCGCGGTATCCCCCTTGTTCAGGGTGAAATCGATATCGCGCAAAATCGTCAGGGTGCCGGTGGAGTCGGTGACCGACTTGAACACGTGCTGCACATGGATCATCACATCGGGCATGAAAGGCTTTCCAGTTGAATCGACGTCACTTTAACGCGCTGGCCCTGCTGGCCACGGCAGCCGGGTCCGTTGGCCCGGTCTTTGCCGCTGCACCGCCCGTCATTCTGGTGGTGGGCGACTCGCTCAGCGCCGAATACGGCCTGCAGCGCGGCAGCGGCTGGGTCGCACTGCTGCAAGAGCGCCTGAAGAAGGACAAGGTTCCCGCCAGCGTGGTCAACGCCAGCATCAGCGGTGACACCACCTCGGGTGGCCGCTCCCGCCTGCCCGCCCTGCTCCGGCAGCACAGACCGGCGGTGGTGGTGATCGAACTGGGCGGCAACGACGCCTTGCGCGGCCTGCCGCTGAACATGACCCGCGACAACCTGGCCACCATGGCCCGCGCCGCGCGCGAAGCCGGGGCCAAGGTGTTGCTGGTGGGCATGGAAATGCCGCCCAACTACGGCGCCAGGTACGCGCAGGAGTTCCGCGCGGTGTTCAGCACCGTCGCCCAGACCGAAAAGACCGCTCTGGTGCCGTTCTTCCTCAAGGGCGTGGCCGATGGCCCCCAACCCCTGAAGTACTTCCAGAGCGACCGCATCCACCCCAACGAAAGCGCCCAGCCGCTGATGCTGGCCAACGTCTGGCCCGAGTTGCGCAAGCTGCTGCCCAAGTGAGGTGTCTTGCCCCCTCTCCCGCGAGCGGGAGAGGGCCGGGGTGAGGGTCTGCACCGAAGCGCGCCCGATAATCGGCGCCATGCCCGTCCACACCCTGCCCGCCACCGAAGCCCTGACCCGCCTGCACAGCTTCGACGCCATCATCGACGCCCGCACCGAGGACGAATACGCGCTCGACCACCTGCCCGGCGCCGTCAACTGGCCAACGCTGGACAACGCCGAGCGCATCACCATCGGCACCATGTACAAGCAGGTCAACGCGTTTGAGGCCAAGAAACGCGGCGCCGCCCTGTCGGCGCGCAACATCGCCGCCCACATCGAACGCGAAGTGCTCGACAAACCCAAGCACTGGAAACCACTGGTGTACTGCTGGCGCGGCGGCAACCGCAGCGGCGCACTGGCCACCATCCTGGGTGCCATCGGCTTCAATGTCACGCTCGTCGAAGGCGGCTACAAGGCCTGGCGCGCCGCGCTGGTGGACGACCTGCCACGCCTGGTGCAGCGACTGCACTACCGCGTGGTCTGCGGCCCCACCGGCAGCGGCAAGACGCGTCTGCTGCACGCCCTGGCCACACAAGGCGCGCAGGTGCTCGACCTCGAAGCCCTGGCCAACCACCGCAGCTCGGTGCTGGGGCACATTCCCGGCGTGCCGCAACCCAGTCAGAAAGCGTTCGACAGCCTGATCTGGAACGCGCTGCAAGGCTTCGACCCGGCGCGCCCGGTGTTCGTGGAAAGCGAGAGCAAAAAGGTCGGCAATGTGCGCGTGCCCGACGCGCTGATCGACGCCATGCGATCCAGCCCTTGCATCGATCTGCGACTGAGCGACGAGGAACGGGTGGCCCTGCTGCTGGAAGACTACGATTTCTTCGTCAAGGACCCGGACTTTTTCTGCCAGCGGCTGGAAGCGCTGACCGAGCTGCGCGGCAAGGCCGTGGTCGGTGAATGGATTGAAAAGGTGAAAGCAGGCCAGACGCCCGCGGTGGTGCTGGAACTGCTGACCGAGCACTACGACCCGATGTACACCCAGTCCATCCAGCGCAACTTCAAGCAGCACGGCAGCGCCCTGCCCTGCGTGCTGGCAGACCGTTCGCGCGCGGCTTTGTCGGACCTGGCGCGTTCGTTGCAACTGCATGCCAACACTCCCACGGCGTAAGCCCGTGCAACTTTCGGTTGCTGCACCAGCCACGAGGAGCAACGCGGCCAGCGCGCGCCCTGGCCGCTCAATCGGGCCTGTAGCGCCTTCACCTGTTGGGTGAGCATGTCGTGGTCAAAAACGTCAACATTCAAGGGCGTCTCCAGCGAAAATGGCGCGGTCAACTGCCGTTTCCAGGCTGAGTGGAAGGCATATGAGCTTGTCGATCAGCCCACCACGGTCACCAACCTTCTTCAGACTCCTGCCTGAATTGAAAAATACTCAGGGCATCACCCTGAATTCGATGCGCCGGTTCTTCGCCCTGCCCTCAGACGTTTCGTTGTCTGCCAGTGGCTGGTCGGGTCCCACGCCTGCGGTCAGGATGTTGGCAGCGGGCAACCTGTTGGCCACCAGGTAGTTTTTGACCGCCAGCGCGCGCTCCCTGCTCAGGGCCACGTTCAACGGCCGCGCGCCAGAGGCGTCGGTGTGGCCGGTGACCTGGATTTTTTCCCCATCCAAAGTCTGCAACACCGGGATCAGCTCGTCCAACACTTGGCGCCCCAGCGGTGTCAGCACCGCGCTGCCGGATTCAAATTCGACGATCTTGCCGACCAGTATGTTGTCGATGCGCGCCTGGGGTGCCTCACCCGCCACCAGCCGGTTGTTGATGGTGTAGGTCGGATTGAGGCTGGCAGTCATGTTGGCCGCGATTTTTTCCTTGGTCGCGACACTGTCGGTCTCGCCCACCAGTTCGACGGTGTTCCCACTGATCTTGAGGTGACCGCGCTGAACGCTCTTGAGGTCGGTCGTGACCAGCTTTTTCACGTGCTCGGCCCAATTGGGTGGTGCACTGGTGGCGGCCACACCGAGCTTGTCCACCACGCGGTCGCGGCCATAGACCTCCCGCACCTGGGCCAGAATGCCCTGCCGGGTGGCCTCATCGGGCACCACGCCCGAGACCACCACGGGGCCGCGGTGGTTGGCGGCGCCCGCAGTGGTGCCGCCGGGTGTCTGGGCCGCCACGGGCCCCATCAGACCGATGCACAGCAAGGCGCCAGAACAGAGACGAAAACAAACGGGGACATCAGGCATGGTTTCAACTCCCGAGGAAAGCTTCTTGAAAGGTGTCCAGGACCTGCGCCAGTGACATCTGCGGCTGCTGGAGATAGCTGGACAGTTTTTTCAGGGCGTAGTCGTTGGCCACATAGGCCTCCACCCAGGGGGATTCGTTCAGACTCAGGAACACGCCGCTGGTGACGCGGGGGTCCAGCAGCCCCTGCAGAACATTGGCGGCCCCAGCCGAAAAGCCGATCATCAGGCAGGGCTTGTGGTTCACGCCGCGCGGCATGAACAAGGTCAGGTCATGATGACTCCGCGCCAGAAAGCGCGACAGCAGATCCATCCAGAACGTGCCGACCAGGAACCGGTTGAAGTCCTCGCGCGGCAGCGGCAGGCTGAGACCTTTTTCAATGGGTTGCCCCACGCTGTTCATGACAGGCTGCAACAAAAGCCCCAACGCCAGAACGGTTTGCCGCACATCCAGCGCCATGTTGATGTCGCTCAGGTCCTGCACAAAAGACGACACGGTCGTCTGCTCCAGGTACCGCCGGTAGGCCAGGCGTGCTGCCGAACTGGGCATCAGGCCAGGGACGGTCAGTTGGGCAAGATCGCCCAGCACGATCGCAGCGTCGTCACCGTTTGCTGCCCGGGCTTTGTGGCCGGCCTCGGCCAGCCGCCCCCAGGTGGCTTGCATCTTCAAAGGCCCCAGCCCCAACAGCTCGGTGCCGTTCTCGGATTCGATGGTGCAAGCGGTCAGGAACGGGAAACGCCGACCGGAGGTGTCAACGCTCGGCACGATGTGCCCGACCACGGCGGTGTTGCGGTGAGGGCTGAGCATCGCGAAGTGAGCGCTGTCGGCCTGGTCGTAGATCTGTTTCCAGTGCGCGTCCTCGGCCATGAGTTCGACGCCCGAACTCAGCCAGCGGTCCAGCGACTGGATCAGCGCCGGGTGGCTGGCGCTGCGGACAAAATCACCCCGGCAAGGCAGTTTGCCAAAGTACAGCATGGGCAGCGTGTCCGTCATCGTCATTGCCCTGCAGAGGTGACGGGTGCCGCAGCGGGCGCCGCCGCTGAAGGCGCAGCCGGAGCGCCACCGGCGATCTGGGTCGGCAGGCTCAGGCCCAGCAGGCCGCTCGATCCGCGTGCCTGCCCTTCGCCAGACGACTGGGCGGTCGCCCCGGGCTGGGAAATGATGCGCAACTGCACCGACACCGAGAAGCCGTCCTTGGTCCAGGTCAGTTCGTTGCCGCCATCGGCCGTCTTGGCTTTTTGGGCAGCACCAAAGAGACGCTCCAAGCCAAAACGGCCCGGCTCGTTGAATATCTCGATGGTGCGACCGTCGTTGGTGACGGCACTGATCCGCACACCCGGCGCCCCGGCGGGGTTGGGCCAGAAGAAGTTGGTCCAGGCCGCTGCCATGTTGCGGTAGCGCAGCACCTGGCCGTCGATCTCCATGGTGTATTCCAGCAGGCCGGGTGCACCCGATGGCAATATCTGGAAGACGGTCTGCGAAGCACTGGCGGCGCCAGCGCCCTGCCCCTGCGGTGCCGCACCACCCGCTGCCCCTTCCAGCGGCGCCACCCAGACCGGGAAACCACGCACGAAGTCGTCGCTCAGGCGGATGCCGACATCGGCCCAGGTTCTGGCCACGATGGTGTCGCCCCGTCGCACCACCAGCGCACCCAGGCCCTGGTTGGCAAAATTGGCGATGGCGCCCTCGGCACCGAAGATCTTGGCGACCTCGGACGGCGCTGCCTCAATGCGCGAAGACTTGTCAAAGGGGTACTTGTTGGCCAACGTGCGCACAAACGGTTCGTGCACCTGCGCCACCCAGATCCGGTTGAGTTCGGTCTCCACCGGTCGGGTCATCACCGAAAAGGCCTGTACCAGCGGACGCACCAGCAGCGGCCTCAAAGCGGCCCTTCCCTTTTCCGACATGCCCACCAGCATCTGCTCGTCCACATACTTCAACAGCGCAGCCAGCTCCGAATTCCCTTCATTCAATGTGTCGGCCATCAGCGTCTTCACGGCAGGCCCCGGGTCGCCCTGGTTCTTGATCTGGTTGAATCTGGAACGCACCTTGCCCAGCACGTCCAGGTAGCCTTTCATCAGCGTCGGGCTGTTGTCGCGCGACATCATCACCCGCTGCAAACCGGCGAACTCCTTGCCGATCGGCCCCATGGGAATGGCCGCCTGTCCCGCCGACAGGTTGACGTTCACCTCCACGCGCGACGGCGCCTGGCGCAGAATAGTCTGCTTGAACCAAGCCATGAAGCCGGCCTGGGTGCGGCCCAGGCGCTCGTTCAAAATGGACGGATTGTCCCAGGAAGTCTGGTCGTACAAGGCTTCCATCAGGGTCTTGACGGGCGAGCGGTTGGCATCGCCCAGTTGGTCCATGTGGCGCACAGCGTCGTCGAAGTTCTGGAATTCAACGACGTTGATACCCTGCAGGAACCGCTGCCATTCGGCCACGTACTCCTGCTTGTACATCTCGGTCAGGGTCTTGCGGATCTGGTCCGGGCTGCCTTCCAGCGACAGGTCGTCCCGCGACGAGGTCTTGAGCACCCAGTCCACGCTCTGCAACTCCTCGGTGGCGGCTTTCTTGAAGGCTTCGTCGATGTAGTCGTTCCAGGCTTCCCGGGTGAACGTACCAGGAATCGCGTAGCTGCCCAACACCGAATTGAGTTCGCGCTCGCCCACCAGACGGGCCACGGTCACTGGCGGGAAACGGGTCGCCGCACGCGCCTTGATGCCGCTGTACACACGCTCGCGCGCTGGCATGCCGCGCACCACGCGGCGCAGGTTTTCACGCGTCTGGTCCAGCAGGCCGAAGTTGTTTTGAATCAGCGGAAAGTCGGGTTCCTGCAGATTTTCGAGCGAGAAAGAAATGATCTGCTCGGCGCTCTGGATCATGCGGTCGTTGGGCATGGCGCCGCGGTTTTGCTCCAGCCAGCTGCGCCAGAAGCGCGAAATCTGATCCGCCAGATGACCCGGCTCCATGTACTGCCGGTCAGCCAGCATCAGGTAGGTTTTGAGCGCGTTGTAGGCATCCTCGACGTTGGTTGAGGATGCCTGCACAAAGCCCTCGTTGCTGCCAGCGGCGGGGGTCGTGGCAGTGCCACCACTGGTTGAAACGGACACCGACAGCGCCGATGACTCGGGCGGCTTGGTCATGGGCTGCAGCTTGTCCGCGTTCTGATTCACCTCCGCCAGGTACCGTTCCAGGTTCTCGGTCACCGGGTCCAGCATCAGCTGCTTGACGCCCTGAAAGTACTCTTCCCGCAGCTTCTGCTCGATGGCTTCACCCTGGTAGAGCCCCAGGCTGACGGTCCACGGCCGCTCGGTGCGCCATTTCTCCAATTGCCGGATCCGGTCCTGCATCACGTCCATGGCCTCCAGGCGCGAAGCCAGGTCCACGCGGTCCTGCTGCAGCTTGATGGCTTTGTCCAGATCGGCGCTCACGCCCTCGACCAGTTGCCTGTTGCCCATGTAAGCCGCGCCCCAGCCGGCCAACGCCACCCCGAGGGTGAGCACCGCCAGCCCGAAGGTGAGTGTGCGCAGGCGCTGCTTGTTCTTGCTGGTGTACTGCTTGACGAGGTTCTTGTCGGCAAAGATCACCTTGGAGAACAACTCGCGCAGAAAGAACGGTTCGCCAATGTGGTTCGCTTCGAATGCGAGATTGCCCTGCGCACTGAGCTCGAACTGCTCCGCCATGGACTGGCTCACGCGGCTGAAGCCCTCGCCTTCTTGCACCGCGCTGGTGAAGTAAAAACCGCGGAACACCGGCTGAAACTGGTAAGGATTCTCTTCAAACAGCGTGGCGAGAAACGACCGCAACGCGGGCTTGATGGTGGCGAACTCCAGCGGGAACGACAGGATGCCCGGCGCCAGCCCTTGTCCCCGGTTGAGCGACATGGTCGAGAGCATTTGCTCGGTCAAGCCTTCGCGAAGCTCGTCGAAGTGGGTGTCGAACTGCTCCACCACATCGGACTTCTGCTCCGGGTCGTAGGGCAAGGTCGCACCCCAGACCTTGCCCCGCTCGCGCTCGTCGTATGGTTCAAAGAAGGCCTGAAATCCGGGGATCAGGTCGGCCTTGGTGAACAGCACGTAGACCGGTGCAAAGATTTCCAGCGTTTCCGTCAGTTCCTGCACGCGCTGGCGCAGGTTTTTGGCCAGCTGAATGGCGGCATCCGGGCGGGAGCTTGACAGCTCGGCCACGCTGACGGCGATGATCACGCCGTTGATGGGCGCCTTGCTGCGGTGCTTTTTCAGCAGCTGCAGAAACGCCATCCACTCGGTGCGGTCTTCCTCGTGCACCGAATAGCGGCCAGCGGTGTCGAGCAAGATGCCTTCGGTGGTGAAGAACCAGTCGCAATTGCGCGTGCCGCCAATGCCCTGGATGATGTTGCCGGACTTGTCGGCAAACGGAAACTTCAGCCCCGACTTCACCACCGCCGTGCTCTTGCCAGCCGCCGGGTTGCCAATCACCATGTACCAGGGCAACTCGTACAGCGCCGAGCGTCCGGTGGTCTGCCCGAGCTTGGAACCCTTGATGGTCTTGACCGCCTCGGTCATGCGGGTGTGGATCGCGTCGAACTCGGCCTGGTTTTTTCCCGGCGTGAATTTCCTGGCGTCCTCCACGTCATCGTCGATCGCCTTCTCCAGCGCCTGGCTGGCGCGGTGCGCCCGAAAACGCTGGACCGCCCAGACGATCAGCCAGATCAGGAGGATCACCGCCAGCACGATGCCAGCGTAGATCAAGCCCACCTTCAGCGCGCCAGCCCCCAGGAACAGAAACGCCACCAAGGCAACGATGCCGATCACGCTGAGCGTGCGCATGTCAAAAACCAGAGACCAGAATCGATTCATTTCCTGCCTTCCAAATGCCCGTACAACCGTGCCCTGGGCACGCGGGTCGAGTGTGTTGTCTGCGTAAGCGGGGCGCTCGCCTGCTGCGCGGCGGCGCCAGCAAAGCCGTCTGTGGCTTTTTCAACCCGCATCGGGTTCGCTCCCCGGCTTCAGCACCAGCGCCATGCGCAGGTGCGAGTCCGCCATGCCCAGGGCCAGCGTGTTTTTCTTGCCCGACTTTGCCAACGACGCGGCCGCAGCCAGCACCAGCAACCAGCTCGAAACACCGGTGAACCCGGTGACCCGGCCGAGCAGCCGCAGGTCTTCGACCGGATCGAGGTGCGACAGGCCATCGACCGCGACGCCGTACAACTCGGCACCACGCTGCGAATGCTGGTCCGCATCACAAACCAGAGCCGATACACCTGTGGGCTCGATCTGCGCTGCCTTCAGCGCCTGCGCCACCACGTCGGCCAGCTCGACGTGTGCAATCCGCCCCGCTGCCTCCACCGGCTTGCCGCGCCGCACCAGCGCGGGCCGATGGAGCCGCACCGGACTCACATCCATGTCGGAGGGCGGCACCCAGTCGGCTGGTGCAAGCAGCAAGGCCGCTGCCGCTTCGCCCGGCATGCAACCACCGGGGCGCTCGCTGGCGTCGTACAGGCGCTGCGCGGCCGACAGCGCGTCCACCCGCGACTGATCGACGTCGCTGTGGCAGGCCGCCACCAGAAGCCAGGGCGTGCGCGTGGCTGGCTGGCTCATCTGGTCGGCCCGCAGCCACAACTCTTCTCCGCTGCCCACCAGGGTGGCGTAACTCAGGGCGTGAGCGGCTGACAGATCGGCTTGCGGATCGCTCAGCCTCTGCTCCACCCATGCGCGGGCCAATGCCTGCTCGAACGGCGTCCAGTGCGGGGGCCAACCCAACAGCACCCGCAGTGCGGGCAAGGGCGGGCGCTGCGACGGTGGCAGGCGCATCAGCGCATCGGCGCTCTCGCCCATCGCATTCTTGAGCGCGGTGTGATATCCCATCAGCCAGTCTTGTTGTGCCCGCAGGGGCTCTTTCAAGGCGCTCAAAGCGCGCAACACATCTTCGCCAGGCTCCAGGCCCTGCCATTCGGCTTGCCGCTGCCGCACCAGCGGCAACAGCACGTCGATGTCGGCCCGTAGCGCATCCAGTGGCAAGGCCTTGTCGGGAATGCGGGCACACAACACCGGCAGACCATCGTCGCTGGTCAAAACGCCATCGGGCTGCGGCAGCGGCTTGCCCGCGCCCGCAGCGTCCAGCAGGTCGCTCGCCTGGTCACCCGTCACGCTGCAAATGGCCACCTTCACCAGCTGCATCACCGCATGCCGCTCCTGCTCTTCGGCCGCGGGTTGGGCGCCTGCCGCCACCGGGGCGCCGCCACCAGCGGCCGACGCGCCAGCAGCCAGTGCAGCGGCGGCACGGCTGGCTGCCGCTTTTCCCCAAGCCCAGCGCAAGCCGAGCAAAAGACACACCAACGCGAGCGGGAGCAGGCCGAGGTAGATCACCACGTCTTGCACCTCGATGCTGTGACCGCGGCTTTGCCACCACCACAAAACACCCACCCAGGTCAGGCAGCACACGGCAACCAGAAAGGCCAGGGCCTTGAAGAATTTGCTCAATTGAGGTTGGATCCTGTCCCTACGCACCAGCGGGGCGGTCGGAAGTCATGTGAGAACAAGGGCTGCATGTCGCAACAGCCCGACGAAGCGGTCAATCGACCGAGTTGGCTTGCGAAGACAGCAGCGTGGCGCCGCAAGCGGTCTTGTCGCCGTGGCGGGCAGCGGGCTGGCCGTCGATGATGCAGGTCGGATCGCCCGACACGATCACGGTGGTGCCCCCATGACCCCTCTTGGGGCAGGTGACCTGGTCACCCACCCGGGCAATCGGTTTGCCGTCGACCGTGCTCACCGGCGACCCCTGAATCACCACGCCGCCATGGCTGGTGCTGTCCCCGATGAGGATGAATGGTTTTCCCATCTTCTGACTCCCTTGAAACCCTGAAACCGACCCACTCCGGCGCACCGGAGGCGTCACTCAATACACATAACCGGCCGCTGGTGTGGCCTCGTCCGAGCTGCGACGCAACACACCTGGCCGACGCATTTCCACATGTCCCAAATCCTTCAGATTTTTCCAGCCTCCACCCCAGGTCAATCCCAGCGATGCGGCGACCTCACCGTACAACTCGTAGCCCCGCATCGCCCAGGTGTCCTTTTCAGAGATCACCACTTTGCCGTATCTCAAGAACGCACTGTCTGCGGCCAGGCCGAACTGGTGGTAACTCCGGAAAGCGCCCACCTTCGTCACATGGCCGCCCAGGGCAGCGAGCTGCTCCTGGCGTTGAGGGCTGCGGTAGCCCTCGATCAGCACCATTTCGTAGCCATGTTGCTCCCGCATGATGCGGTAGACCATGAGAAGCCTTTGCGCAAAATCCGGGTCCAGCAGGTCCCAGTCGCGGCTGGCAAAGCGGGCCATGGGCCGCACCAGCTCCACCTCACGGGTGGTGAATACCTCCGGCGGCAAAGGCGCCGGGGGGACCAGGCGCTCACCGGCCAGCAGCGAAGCGATGCGCTCATCCTGGATGCGAACATCGGTGTGGTCAAAGGTTTCGATCTGATACCAGTGGCGCCAGACCATCGCAGCCAGAGGCAGCAGCACCAACACGGCCAATGCCGCCAGCAGCACACGGTACTGGCGGACCATCCATCCCGCCATCGACCCCAAAGCCTGCCGACCGCCACCACCGGCGTGGCTCAGGCTCTGCTGGCCCGCCTGCTGCGCCGAACTCAACCAGCCCGACAAACGATCCGCGCCCCGGCGCCAGCTTGCAAAAGCGACCGCGCGAGCGCCCGGCAGGAACACCAAGGCCAAAGCCGTGGTGACCAACACGAAATACACCCCCAGGAGCAGAATCGTTTTCACGGGCGCTATTTTGACTTATAAATTTGTGGTTTTTTGGCGTGCTTAAGTATGCCAAAATCGATCTGATCCGTCGTCAGTCCGGTCGTCTATCTAGCAAGGGGGGGATTGCCCATGGGCAAGTCCGACAATCACATCAGCCATTTGCCTGAGGGCACGCCGCGCCCCAGCCTGTTCGGCTCCGGTGCACCCGCTGACGATCACAACATTTTTGACTCGATGGACGGTCGCACCAGTGCGTCCCCGGCGGCCCGACCGCGGCGGCTCATCTGGTGGCTGGTACCGCTGCTGGCATTGGCGGCTTGGGGGGTCGTAACCCAGCTGCAAAAACAGACTGAAAGCGGGCCTGATGTGCGGCTTGCGGTGGCCGCCGCTGTGCCGGTCGCCCCGACCCTGCCACCGGCACCACCCGCACCTGTCAAAACAGAAGCTGCGGGCGATCCGTTCACCACGCTGCAGACCGCAGCCGTCGCTTCCCTTCCCCCGACCGCGCCCCCAAGTACCCAGGCTGCACCTGCATTCGACATGCAGGCCGCGCTGGAAAAGCCCACGACCCCGTCCGCAGCAGACGCACCAACCCGCAATGCGACGGCAAAAGAAGCCGTGAAGCCACCGGTCAAGACAGCCGAAGCCAAACCCACGCCGCCCAAAGCCACGGCACAAAAAACAACATCCCCGGGCGAGGCCAAGGCCACCGTCAAAGCCGCCGCGCCTGCCGTCAACAGGCCCAATGCGAGCGACCCAGACGTCGAGTTGCTCAGCGCCATCATGAAGCACCTGGGCGACGAGCGTGGCGCCACCGGCACTTCAACGCGCTCGTCGCAAACCATCGCTGAACTGGTCAGGTCTTGCCGCGGCAACGATCCAATCGAGGCCCTGCTGTGCCAGCGGCGCATTTGCGAAGGTTCATGGGGCAAGGCCCAGGCGTGCCCGCAAAACCTGGCGCCCAAACAAACCGCCAGGGCCGAAGGCACGCCAGCCAGCAACTGAGCCGCCTACTCGCCAGCATCCAACCATTCCCATCCGCGCGACCAGACCGACATGCAATCGATCGAAAACCTCACTTCCAGCCTGAGTGGCGTCCTCCAAGACCCGTTCTCAGCCCTGTTCAGCAGCACATCGCGCATGTACCGCCTGGAAGGCGAAGGCGAAGCCGCCGACCTGATGGTGGAGAGCTGGAGCCAGCGCGAAAGCCTGAGCCAGTCCTGGGAACTGCAGATATCCACCCTGTCGACCAATGCACGAGTCGACATCCACGCCCTGCTGGGCCAGCGC
>PNMN01000071.1 GCA_013823655.1 Comamonadaceae bacterium
CCCTGCAGCGTGGCCTGGTAGGCCACGGCCTTGGCCACATGGCTCTTGCCGGTACCCGGCTTGCCGATGATCAGCGCGTTGGCCCCCTCGCCGATGAACTTCAGGGTGTGCAGCTCGAAGCAGGCGCTGCGCGGCAGCTTCGGGTTGAATCGCCAGTCGAAGTCCGCCAGCGAGGGACGCTCATCCAGACCCGATCGCTTGAAGCGGCGCTCGGTCAGGCGAGAGCGCCGGCGGTCCAGCTCGTCTTGCAGCATGGCCGCGAAGGTCTCCAGGAAGGGCTGCTGGGCGGCCTGGGCCTGCATCACGCGGGTGGACAGAGTCTCGGCGATGCCGGACAGACGCAGCTCGCGCAGCGCGCGTTCGATCTCGATCATGTTCATGACTGGGTGCTCTCAGAGGTTTGGGTGGCCGTGGTGGCTGCGGTGGCAGCGCTGGCGGTGGCGACGTGGGCGAACAAATCGCCGTATTCCTCGGCACTGCGGATGAGCGCGTGCTGCTGGGTCAGCGTTGAAGGCGACGCCGACGGTGTTGGGGTGGCAGCCTCCAGGGCAGCCAAGGCCTCGGCCACCAGACGCTCGGTCAGCGCCTTGACGTGGCGGTAGCTGTGCACCCCTTGCTCCATGGCGGCGGCACAGGCCGCGTCGATGAACCTGTGCGGATAGCGCCGCGACAGGTTGACGATGCCCCAGAGCTTGCGCTGGCCCACACGCCCCTCGATGGCAAACAGCATCTCGCACAGCCGGGCCGCCTGAGGGCCGATGGCGCGGGCCTGGCTGAGGATGAAGCGGGTCTCGCGCGAGGGGTTGAACACCCGCTCGGCCATGGGCAGCACCACGGTGCCAGGCCGCTCCACCCGGGCGTGGGTGCGCAGCAAAGCCTGGGTGCGCAGATCCCGGATCTCGATACGGCGCTCGAAGATCCGCACCAGCACCTTGGAGCCAATGGGCGCAGGGCGCGCGGCGTAGCTGCTGTGCTCAAAGCGCACGCAGCTGTCATCGCAGACCGTGCGCTGCACCTCGGTGAAGTACGACATGCCGGTGATGGGCAGCGGCTGCAGGTGCGCGCGCTCCTCCTCGAACATGGCCTGCACCTGACGGCGCTCGGCACCGTGAATGCGCGAGGCTGCCCACTTGACCTCCCAGTGTTCCAGGAAGGCGTTCTGCTCCTCGATGCTCTCGAAGCGCCGGCCCTTGAGGGCAGTGGCCTGGGTGTGGCCGATGGCGTGCTCCACCGTGCCCTTGCGATTGGGGTCTCGTACCCGAGCCGGGTCGGCCACCACCTCGTAGTGGGCCAGCATGGCGGCGTAGACCGGGTTGAGGGCAGGCTCGTACAGGTCGGGCTTCAAGACGCCTTCCTTCAGATTGTCCAGCACCACATACCGGGCAGAGCCACCGAAGTAGCGCCAGGCCTGCTCGTGCAGCTCGGCCCACATCTGCTGGCCGGAATTCCAGACCACGCGGCGGAAGCTGCGCCGCGAGTAACGCAGCGTGGCCACGAACAGGCGGGGTTTGCGCCAGCGCTCGGTGCCGGGCACCCGGGTGGGCGCGCCCTCGCCGTAGTCGACCTGCATCTCTTCGCCGGGGGCAAACGAAAGGCGGTCGAACTGCTCGGGCTCCTTGTGCCGGAGCTGGGCCACGAAGCGTTTGACGGAGTTGTAGGCGCCATCGAAGCTATGCAGGTCCACCAGGTCCTGGAAGATGGCGGTCGCGTTGCGGCCCAGGCGCAACTGAGCGTCGATGAAGCTGCGGTGTGGCTCGCACTTGGAGATGGCCACCGGCGGGGACATCAGTAGATCAGTCGGTGGCCGGGGTGGAGCAGTTTGACTGGAAGGGTCGGTGGCCACCCCGGGGCAGTTTGCAGGGTCGGCGGCAAAGCGCTGCTGATACGAGCGGATGGTGTGGCGCGAGATGCCAGTGATGCGTTCGATCTCGCGCTGGGTGGCGCCGCCTTTGAGCAGCGTCCAGATGGTGGTTTGTAGATGTGGCTTCAAGACGTTCAACCTCGGGCTCCCTCGGAATAAGGGAGCAAAAGTAACGTCCTGCCTGTCGGGCCTCACGGCACCCGACGCAATGGACTCAATGCGTCAGATCACCATGGCCAGGGTGGAGCAGTTTGGGTGGCCATAAGTGGAGCACTTCGAGTGGCCGCCGGGGCTTGCAAGACCTCGCGCTTTAGGGCTCGCCCGGGTCAGGTCAGATTTGATAAGAATGGCCTACTTCGCTGCCAAAGTTCTTGCAACTGGATTTCCGACGGGAAACGGAGCAGCAACTTGGTTTCGAGCAGGCGTACCCATTCAGCATTTGTAAAGCCTGGGCATCACTTCACAGCTACTGCCTGCAGCGAGGTTATGGAGCATACGATTCAGTCGCTTGTACCAGCCTATATTGAGCGACTGCTTTCAGGGATCGACTTAGTCCGCCGTTACCAAGAGCTGAGCGCTCTGTGGAACTGGTGGTGTCACATTCATCCCGACTTGCCAGTCAAGAGCGCAACTGCCTCACGCTTGCCCAGAGACAGTCGGTGAAGGATCGCGGGCACACGACTTGCGCGAGGCGCAGCTCCACCTGATTCCCATTTCCAGATGGACAGGGCAGAGACCCCAAGCAGTTGGCCCATTTGTTCTTGCGTAAATCCCAGCCTTGCTCGCTGAGTTTTCAGCCGATCCGCAGTGAATGTGACTTTACGCCCGGGTTTGACCCTGACATCACCTTCCTCTCTGAGAGAGCTGACTTTGGCACTCGGCTTTTTTGAGGCGGTTGAATAGGGAAGCTTTCCAAGCTTGTTAACTTGGGACTGCATGGCCTTGATCTGCTTCTTCAAGACAGCGATCTCGGACCTGTGGCCTTGGGAGCTTTTTCGCAAGGCTGCGATCTCGTCGCGCAGTTCCTTGCGGGCAATACGAGCGATTTCTTTCTTCAGGGATTCGGCAAAGGTCATCATTCACTCATGGTTTGGCATCAAACGCTCCCCTTGCTCGCGATCTGCAGGCTGACATCTTCGGCCATACGCTGCATGCAGTGTTCTTCATCATCACTGAGCGGATGTTACTGGAGCTCGACATGCTGCCAAGATTCGACATGGGCTCAAGGCGAGTTGCGGATGCCGCGTGCAAGCGTTCCACTGGGAATCGCTTGCATGTACAAAGAAGCTCGACCAAGTGCGATTCCTCATTTTTAGACTGCGGTTTTATTAGACGCTGACTTGTACTCGACGGCATGTTGCTGGTTCTTTCCCGATCAATCGCCTCACCAGTAAGGATCATCGCCGCATGCAGAAGGGCGCAAGGCGTCCGCAACGCCGCTCATACACGGCTACTCGGATGATCTAGGCACGATTACCTTCGCATCCGGAGGATCCCGGTAAAGCTTCAGGAACTTGAACATTTTTGGCCATTCTTGCCGCGGCTTAAAGACGATGGCGACCTCTTGGTTGTTGAGCGCAGATTCAGAGATGACCACGTGGTCAGCTACCTGCCTCGCATTTGCAAACTCTCTGGCGTTCACTTTGCATACCGCCTTGAAGAATGGGCCCCTGAGCCATTCTTGGACTTCGGGCTCATTCTGAAACTTTAGGTATCCGGCGAGGGATGCATGTGCAACAGCGACCATCGCGAATCCCAATGGGATGTCGTCTCGAACAAGGATGTACATCTTCATGATTTCTGCTCTCGCGGAAACGGGATTGGGAATGGCTCAAACGAGTGCTGTGAAAGCACGATCACGTACCGAGCTACTGTTGGAGCCGCCCGATCTCTTCCAGCGCAAGCTCCAGAAAATGTTCCTCGCGCTCCCATTGACCCAAGGCGGCGACCGCAGGAGTGAAGCGGCCTAGCAGAAAGTCAACACCTGTGAGGCCTCCCAATGGCTTGTGCCTAGTGCGCAAGAAATCCCAGACGAATACGTCGGCAACTTGATGGAGCCTGTAGAGCGCGCGGAGCTTCAAGAGCAATGCGTGATCCAGTCGTTCGTCCAGCTGAAATGCCGGGTACCCCTCTTCGCGCAGGACTGCGCTGGTGGTCACCAGGGGATCCATCAGCCAATCTGAGATCGGCCCGCCGCGTTGCAGCTGAACCAGGCGCTCCTTGAATTCTGCGGAGCTCAGCAGAACGTAGCAGGCGGGTGATGCAGCTTCACCGAACCCAAGACTTGTTTGGTCGGTCATGGTTCCTCCAAAGACTGAGTCGGATGAGGTGTGGCTCCATCCACTGGCCAAATAACCACTAGGTAATCGGCTCTCATGGTCGTTCCCACAAATCGCCTACCGGCTGTCCTTGCGTGCGCACAAAGTATTGCCGGGCACCGTCAACGGAAGACGCCGTCCGAATGACTGCAGTCCGCTACACAGCACTCAGCAGGTGCCCGTGCGGCAGGCGCAGCAACCGCTGCATAGGCAGCCTTGACCAACCGTTCAATGCGCTGTGGGAAGACTACAGCCAAAACCAATTGCTACTGTCAGTCGCAAAAAACTTTGGCACGAAATAGGGCAGTCGCAACAACTCGTGACCTCCAGTCGCAGCACTATGGCGCAAATTCCATTTAATGTGGCGCCCTACCCGCTGTCTAAACGCCATGAAAAAAAGCGACCCCTGAGATTCAACTGAATCTCAGGGGTCGAGGGGAGCGGACAAACTTGCAGGTTTCACCGGTCAAACTTGCAGCTTATGTTGACAAACTTGCTGCTTATGGTGTCACCCACAGCTGGCTTGGGGGCGGCCCGGCGCTGCGCTCATCCGCAGCTGCCCAGGTGGCCGCAGGAGGTGCAGTAGTCGCAGCCGTCCTTGCGGATCATGGCGTGGGCGCCGCACTCGGGGCACTTCTTGCCGGCCATCACGGCGGTGGGTGCGGTCATGCCGGGCAGCTCGGGCGCCGAGGGCAGGTGCGGCGTGCTGACAGCGGCGGTGTCGCTGCTCTGATTGCGCCGGGTGATGATGTTCTGCAGTGCAAAGGCGATGGCCGCCACTTCCGAGTCGTGCCACATCGGCACGTGGGTGCCGTCGGCCTTCTGGTAGGTGCCCAGGCGCACCGGGCCGCGGTCCCAGGCCACCTTGCGCATGTCGCTCAAGGCACGGCCCAGGAAGCCGCCGCGCGCGGCCAGCGAGAGCATGCGCATGGTGGAGGTGATCCACTGCTGCGACTCGCCGTTCTGCCCCACCGGCATGAAGAATTCGATGGCGCGCTCGACCGTGCCGACACCGTCGGCGGCGGACACCGGCAGGAACGAGACCACGATGTACAGCGTCTTGTGGCCTTCCTGCGTCCAGTACTCGATCTTGTCGGCCACCGCCGACAGCGCGCCCTTGGGGCGGCTTTCGATCACGGTGCGCATCGGGTCCACCGGCGCGGCCAGGGCAGCGGCCGACGAGGCGGCTTCGGCCTTCACTTCGGGCGTGCCGGTGTCCAGCACCGAGCCCAGGATGCTGTTGGGCCGGTAGGTGGCCATGCCTTTGAGGTTGGCGCGCCAGGCCTTCTGGTACAGGCTCTTGAAGTCTTCAAACGGGTAGTCGGCGGCGACGTTCACCGTCTTGGAGATGGCGGTGTCGACAAAGGGTTGCACCGCTTCCATCATGGCGATGTGTTCGCCCGCGCTCATGGCGAGTGCGTTGACGAAGTAGTCGGGCAGCTGGTCCACGTTGCCGCCGAGTTCGCGGTACAGGCGCCAGGCGTGGTCTTCCACCGCATACTCGCTGGTGCTGCCGTCGGATTCGCGCTTTTTGCGGCGGTACATCCAGGAGAACGGCGGCTCGATGCCGTTGGAGGCGTTGTCGGCGAAGGCCAGGCTGACGGTGCCGGTGGGCGCGATCGACAGCAGGTGGCTGTTGCGCAGGCCGTGCTGGCGGATGGCGGCCTTGATCGGCTCGGGCAGGCGGCTGGCAAAGGTGCCGGGGGCGAGGTAGCCGTCGGCGTCGAACTTGGGGAACACGCCTTTTTCTTTGCCAAGTTCGACCGAGGCCAGGTAGGCCGCATCGCGCATGCGCTGGGCGATCTTGGCGGCCACGGCGCGGCCTTCTTCGCGGTCGTAGCGCACGCAGAGCATGGCCAGCGCGTTGCCCATGCCGGTGAAGCCCACGCCGATGCGGCGCTTGGCGGCGCTTTCGGCGCGTTGCTGCTCCAGCGGCCAGAAGGTGACGTCGAGCACGTTGTCGAGCGCACGCACCTGCAGCGCCACCGCCTCTTCGAAGGACTCGAAATCAAAGTCCGGCGTGCCACCGAAACCGAACGGATTGCGCACGAAGCGCGTGAGGATGATGGGGCCGAGATCGCAGCAGCCGTAGGGCGGAAGCGGTTGCTCGCCGCATTGCCCGGTGACCAATCCATTGAAGATCACCGAGTTGCCATCTGCCTGCGTGGTGTCATACACCGCCGCCCGTCCGATGGGCAAGATTTCGGCGATCCGGCTCAGCGCACGCTGGGTCTTGTGCAAGACCTTGTCGGCCACCCAGGCCTGGTACCTGGCGGTCTTGTACGCCAGCAAGAAGCCCACCTCCTGCATGAAGCGCTCGCGCGCTTGCCCGTCGATGATCAACTCGTATTGCGCCTGGCAGGCGTAGTCGCTGTGCCCGCCCCGGCCATCAGGCATGGCCTTGGTCTCAGCCAGGCGGCGCAAGCGCAGCCGCGCCATGACCCCCAGATTGGCCAGCAGCACCTGCACGTCTTTGAGCAGGGCCGGGTAGCTGGAACTGAGCCGGATCGAGCAGCTTTGGCTGCTTGCAGACACGTTGACCGTGCCGTCGGTCTGGAACAGCGCGCGCAGATAGCCCTTGACGCAGGCCTCGTTGCCGCGCCAGACGATTTCGGGCACGCGCAACTTCGTTTCGCGCGTGAAGCCCAGCGCAGCCAGTGCCCGCGCCAGCAAAACCGAGCGAATGAACACGTGGTTGCGTTCGGCCACCGCCACCGGGGCCACCTGGTAGCACCGGGCAGTGGCCGACAGGCCGGTGATCAGGGTGTTGACGATGCCCGTGACACGATCAGCCAAGACGCGCTCTTCGTTCCACAGGTTGACGCAGGCCGCTTCCTGCCCTTTGCCACGGTTGGTGAAGTGCCCGTCGCCGGTGATCAGGCCGAGCAGCAGGCCCAGCTCCTCACTGCCTTCTGGCCCGAACTGCCCCTTGCCCGACTGTACCCAGAGTTCGTCGCCGACCTTCAGGTCCGACAGCTTGATCTTGCCGCGTGCGGTGTAGAAGTCGTGCCAGGCGGTGGCCTCGATTTCATACCCGTCCTCGGTGGTCACTTTGAACACCTCGGCATCGCGAGCGGTCATGAAGGCCGGTTTGGCCGGGCGCGTGGCCATGCCCGCTGCTGGCGTGGCGAGCGCACGGCCATCCACCGTGACGTCCAGGGTGGCGCCACTGCGGTAGAGGTCCCCGATGCGGACCAAGCCGTATTGCGTCGCCAGGCGGGTCTCGGCCGTCACACAGGGGTTCGTCGCCGAGATCGTCTCGCAGTAATGCAGGTTGTTGTCGGTGCCGATCTTGTCGAGGAACAGGATGCCGGGCTCGGCGAAGTCGTAGGCCGACTTCATGATGGTGTCCCACAGCTCGGAGGCGTCCAGCGTCTGGTAGACCCACTGGCCGTCGGCGCGCTGGTAGGCGCCCTTGTCCAGGAGCTTCTTGCCCGGGCGCGCCTTGTGCACCAGCTCCCAGGGCTGGTCGCGGGCCACGGCCTCCATGAAGGCGTCGGAGACGCCGACCGAGACGTTGAAGTTGTTCCAGCGCCCGGGTGTGCGCTTGGCGGTGATGAACTCCATCACGTCCGGGTGGTCGATGCGCAGCACGCCCATCTGCGCGCCGCGGCGCGCGCCCGCGCTCTCCACGGTGGAGCACGCCTGGTCGAACACGTTGATGTAGCTGCAGGGGCCGGACGCCATGGAATGCGTGCCCTTGACCTCGGCGCCCTTGGGGCGGATGCGCGAGAAGTCGTAACCCACGCCACCGCCGCGGCGCATGGTTTCGGCCGCTTCGCGCAGCGCTTCGTAAATGCCCGGGAAACCGTCGGCGTCCACGCCCTGGATGCAGTCGCCCACCGGCTGCACGAAACAGTTGATCAGCGTGGCCTGGATGTCGGTGCCCGCCGCGCTCATGATGCGGCCCGCGCCGATGGCGCCGGCGTGCAGATTGGCCAGGAACTTCTGTTCCCATTCGGCGCGCTGCTCGGTTTTTTCCACCGAGGCGAGCGCCCGCGCCACCCGGCGGTACAGGTCTTCCAGGCCGTTTTCGCCGGGTTTCAGGTATTTCTCGGCCAGCACGTCCTGGCTGATGGGCTGGGTGGCGGTCAGGTCTTGGGGGCGCATGGCGGTGTCGCGTTTCATCTCGGTGTCCGGGTGGGAGGGTGGGGTGAGCGTGGCCAGGGTGCGGGGGCTGGAGGATGGCTTGGCCTCCAGGGGCTGGCAGCCCGTCGGGCGGGTGGAAAACCACGGTCCATTTTGCCCTGACCCGATCCCATCCGGCGTCACGCCATCCCTTGCCGAGGGATTTTTTGCACCCAGATGGCGGTGCGGTGCGCGCCCGCAGGTCCGACGGCGTTCCGCGTCCAGTCAAAGGCTGGGGGTGCCACCTTCTTTATGCGTCCATCCATCCGTCAGAGGCACCCTTTCCATCTTTTTCGGCATAAACCGGGCTTGTCCATGGGGTGCACCCGTGCCCCACAGCGCAAGCCTCTCGGGCGGGTTCAACGACCGTTTCCCGGACCATTGAAATCGAATCAGTACTGGTCCGCCCTGGGGCCCAGCGCGTCCAGCACGACCGACACGAGGCCGTAGTTCTTGGCGTACTTTTCTTCCAGCAACTCGACGATGCGCCAGGCGGTTGCCTCGTTGCACAGCACCTCGATGCGCACATTGCCCGACAGCATCCACTGCGCATCGCGCACGCCCCGATGGCCCCGGCCCCGCGCCTCGCTCACGGTGTAACCCTTGGCGCCGCAGGCAATCAGGTCTTTGTCGATCAGGGGCTCCAGCGCCTCCTCGACAATCAGCAGCACGTATTTGATGGGGCCGATGTGTGCAGCATTCATGCCATTGCTCCATAAAACCAGGTCGCCATGCCGTGGTAAATCGGGATCCCGAACAGCACATTGAAGGGGAATGTCACACCCAGGGAGGCGCCGATCGACAAGGCCGGGTTGGCCTCGGGGATGGCAATGCGCATGGCCGCAGGGGCTGCGATGTAGGACGCGCTGGCGTACAACACGGCCAGCAGCGTGGCACCGCCCAGGGACAGGTCCAGGCTCCACCCCACCAACACGCCACCGACGGCCGACAGCACGGGCATCAAGATGCCAAAGCCGACCAGAAAGGGCCCCACGCGGCGCAGATCGTCCACCCGCGCGGCCGTCATCAGCCCCATGCCCAGCAAAAAGAGCGACAGAAACCCCTTGAACAAACCCTCGTAGAAGGACACCAGGGGGGCGCCCCCATCGCGACCCCAGATCCAGCCAATGGCCAAGGCCCCCACCAGCAACACAATGGCCTTGCCAGCCAGCACCTCGTGGGCCAGTCGCTTCCACTGCGTTTCACGGTTGATGCCCTTGGCCAGCAGCACGCCAATGATCAGCGCCGGGAATTCCAGAAACACCAGGAACACCGAGAGGTATCCCTCGTAAGGCAGCCCCAGCCGCGTCAGGTACGAGGTTCCGACGGCAAACGTCACCACCGACACCGAGCCGTAATGGGCGGCGATGGAGGCGGCGTCCAGGTGGCCCATGCGCCCCATGCGGCGCAGGATCTGGTACCCCAGCAGCGGGGTGCCAGCGCTCATCAGCACCACCAGAACGATGGGCAGCGCCAGTTGCTGCACGGAGGTCTGGGCCAGCTCAAACCCGCCCTTCAGTCCAATCGCAATCAGCAGGTAGATGACCAGCGTGTCGGACAGTCCGCCCGAGAGTTTCAGGTCGGAGCGCAGCAGCCCCGCGACCAGGCCCAGCACAAAAAATCCAACAACCGGGTCCAAACTCACGGCGACTCACTCTTCGGTTTGGCGGGTCATTGAACCAGCGGCGATTCGCTGGCCTCAAGGTCAATGCCCTCGACCACGGCCTGGCCTGCGAGCAGCCGCATGTATTGGCGCAGCGCGGTGGCGCGCGAGCGCTGCGCCAACTCGGAGGCGATGCGCTCCCGGATGGCCGAAAACTCGGGCGCCTTGCCCTTGCGCCGCCCCAGCACCTCGATGATGTGCAGGCCAAAGCGCGTGTGCACCAGGCGCGGATGCACCCCCATGCCCCAGCGCGAATCGCTCTGGAAGAACAGCTCGTTGGCCAGCTCGGGCGCGCAGTCTTCGGGCGTGACCCAGCCCAGATCGCCGCCCTGGGCGCTCGACGGGCAGTTGGACAGTTCGCTGGCCAGCTGCTCGAAACGACCGGGCGCCACGTCTTTGCGCGAGAGGTCCAGCAGCGCGACCTCGGCACGCTGCGTGAGCGCGTGCACGTTCACGCCCGGCGTGACCGCGAACAGGATGTGCCGCACATGCAAGGCCTGCCCGACGATGAAGTGCGTCTTGTGCGATTCGTGATAGCGGCGGCACTCTTCTTCGGTGGGTGCGGGCGCGGGCACCTGTTCGTCAAGCATCGCCTCGATCACCTGGCGGTCGGCGCTGCTCAGCTCGGGTGCCTGCAGGCCCGACGCCTTGGGCAGCAAGCCCAGATGCACCGCGCGCTGGCGCAGCAGTTCGCTCCAGGCGCGCTCGCGCAGGGTTCCACCGTCAATCGCTTCGCCGGGTTCGTGCAGGGTGATGCCGTTGATGCTGGCGGGCACGGTCTGGAGCTGGCCGGAGCAGGCGCAATGCGCGCTGCCGCAGCCGGAGGAGTCGATGGTGGTCATGGGTGGTGGGTATTTTATGGCGCTGGTCAAAAGTCGCGCTGGCCCAGTGGCGCCTTGGGCGTCAGCCCCAAGCGGCGGCTGCGCACCAGCTGGTAGGGGCGCACCACGTAGGCCAGGGTGCCAAAGCCGCTCCACACGTGCACCAGCCGGGTGAACGGGAAGACCAGGAAGAGGCTCATGCCCAGGAACATGTGGGCCTTGAAAATCCAGCCGGCTTCGGCCAGCAGCTCGGCCGCGCCACCGCGGAAGGTGACGATGCGCTGCGCCCATTCGGCCAGCTTGATCATCATGCTGCCATCCAGGTGCTGGGCCGACAGCGGAATGGTGGCCAGCCCCAGCACGAACTGCAGCCACAGCAACCACAGCAGCGCGATGTCGCTGGTTTTCGAGTTCTTGCGGATGCGCGGGTCCGACAGGCGGCGGTGCAGCAGCAGCGACACGCCGATCAAGCCCAGCACACCGAACAGTCCACCCGACACCATGGCCAGCAGCTGCTTGTCACCGGCGGTCATGAACGGCGCGTACATGAAGTGCGGCATGAGCAGACCAAAGGCGTGGCCGAACAACAGGAACAGGATGCCGATGTGGAACAGGTTGCTGCCCCAGCGCAGCTGGCCCTGGCGCAGCAGCTGCGACGAATCGCTTTTCCAGCTGTATTGGTCGCGGTCAAAGCGCATCAGGCTGCCCAGCAGGAAAACCGTGAGGGCGATGTAGGGGTAGTACCCGAAGAGGAATTGATCAAGGTGGTTCATGGAAGGTCTCCGAGAGAGAGTTCACGCGGCCAGGTTCTGCGCGGGGGACTTGCGAACAATGCGGATCGGTTGCGCATCGCCGGGACGCCCCTGGCCCTTGGTGCTGCAACCGCTGAAGGCTTCGGGCTCGGCCCAGCTCTCGTCCAGCGATTCGTCGGCCTCGATGGCCACGGCCTGCGCCTTGCTTCCTGCCAGCTCCAGCACCGCAGCCAGCACGGCGGCATAAGGGCTCTCGCGTTTGAGCAAGGCGCTGAAGATGGCGTTGAGGATGTGGGCGACTTCGCCGAGAAAGGCCTTGGCCAGCGCGGGCGGCTGGGTGGAGGCGAATTCCAGCACCACGCAAAGGTGGTCGGGCAACTCTTCGGGACCGAGGTACAGGCCCGATTTTTCGTAGGTCTGCACCAGGTCGATCATGGCCGGACCGCGGTCGCGCGAATCGCCGTGCACGTGTTCAAACAGGTGCAGCGAGGTGGATCGACCGCGGTCAAAGGTTTCCACAAAGCGTGCCTCGACCTCGAACGGGTCGGTGCGCTGCAAGGAGGTGGCCAGCGCACGCAACTCGGCGCGGCGCGCGGCCGGCACGGCGGCCTCCTGGTCCAGCACATCGATCAGAGCGGGCAGCTCGGCGCGCAGCTGCGCGTCCGGGTAGGCCAGCAGGCGGGCCAGTGCGCGCAGGGAATAACGGGTGTTTTTCATTTCACAAAACTCCTTAACGAAGCGTGATCGGTGCGTGATGCACGGGACCTCTTTTCGGGAACGCCGCGGAACCGGCTTTGCCGGGCCGCCAGCGTTGCCCCCTTGAGGGGGTCGCGCGAAGCGCGGCGGGGGTGGTTCATACAACCGACTGGATGGGGATGGTGCGGCGCTTGTCGCCGCCGAACAGGCTCGCCTGCGAGGTGCCGTCCGAGCAACCGTTGCCGAACGAGAAGCCACAGCCACCGCGCAGATCGAAGGCGTTTTCCGCGTACTCGCGGTGCGAGCTGGGGATGACGAAGCGGTCCTCGTAGTTGGCGATCGCCATCACGTGGTACATCTCTTCGACCTCGGCGCGGCTCAGGCCGGTCTGCTCCAGCACCTGGAGGTTTTCCACGCCGTCCACGTGCTTGCCGCGCTGGAAGGCGCGCATGGCCAGCATGCGTTCGAGCGCGCGCACCACCGGGCCGGTGTCGCCCGCGGTCAGCAGGTTGGCCAGGTACTGCACGGGAATGCGCATCTGCGAGAAGTCGGGCAGCTCGCCGTTGGCACCGATCTGGCCGGCGTTGGCCGCAGCGCTGATGGGCGAGAGCGGTGGCACGTACCAGACCATCGGCAGGGTGCGGTACTCGGGGTGCAGCGGCAGCGCCACCTTCCAGTCGATCGCCATCTTGTAGACCGGGCTGTTGCGCGCGCCTTCGAGCCAGCTCTCAGGAATGCCGTCGGCACGCGCCTGCTCGATCACGGCCGGGTCGTTGGGGTTGAGGAAGATGTCGAGCTGGGCCTGGTACAGGTCCTTCTCGTCGGGCACGCTGGCGGCCTCGGCGATGCGGTCGGCGTCGTACAGCACCACACCCAGGTAGCGGATGCGGCCGACGCAGGTTTCACTGCACACGGTCGGCTGGCCGGCCTCGATGCGCGGATAGCAGAAGATGCATTTCTCGGCCTTGCCGGT
>PNMN01000072.1 GCA_013823655.1 Comamonadaceae bacterium
TCGCTGGGTTTGGCCCGCGCCGCCATGCGCAAGCAAAAGGGCATTGCTGGGCAGGGCTACCTCGACCCGCAGCCACGGTACCTGATCGTTCCGGTGGCGCTGGAAACCCTGGCCGAACAGCTGATCGCCAGCATCGTGGACCCATCCAAGGGGAACGACACGCCGAACCTGCAGTTCATCCGCAACCTGACCCTGGTGGCCGATCCCCGACTGGACGCATCGAGCGCGACCGCCTGGTACCTGGCCGCGAGCCCGAACCAGATTGACGGCATCCTGCGCGTGTACCTGGATGGTCAACGGCAGCCGACCATCATCGAGAACACCGAGTTCAAGCGCGACGTGTACGGCTACAAGGTGCGAATCGACTTCGGCGTGGGCGTGATTGATCACCGGGCGCTGCACAAGAACCCGGGCGCCTGATTCGCCCCACCGTCTTCCTGAGCCGTGGCGCCTGCCAGCGGCCAGTATCTGCGCCCCACCTCTCCGGGGCGTGGCAGGCACCCCGCCACAGAAGCGGCTGATTCTGTGGTGGCTGGTCAGGGGACGCGTTGTCTGGGAAGAAAGCGCAGCGAGACCGGCACTACTACAAACCAGCTTCGGGCTGGTTTTTCTTCGTCGTGCACGAATGGCGCACAGGGTTTGGTGGTGTGGTTGACAAAAAAATCACCCTCTTTGTGGCACGCATCGAACAACTGTCACCAGACTGTCACCGGCTCCAGAAACGAAAAAGCCAGCTACATATTTTGTAGCTGGCTTTTCAGTCCCCATGGGGGTTTTATGGTGGGACGTGCGGGGGTCGAACCCACGACAAACGGATTAAAAGTCCGCTGCTCTACCAACTGAGCTAACGTCCCATCAACTGGGTGCCGGGCAGACCGTGATCTGTCCCAACTGAATTCACCTGCGAGACCCGAACCAGCATTCGCTGGTGGGGCGTGAGTGACTCGAACACTCGACCTACGGATTAAGAGTCCGCTGCTCTACCAACTGAGCTAACGCCCCTTCGGGATCCGCAGTTTCAAGTTTCACACTCTGCGAAGCCTCAAATTATAGCGTCGTTTTTGCCGTGTTTTGAAGTGGCTTCAAAACTACTGGCGCTTCCAGCCAGTGCATTCATCACCCAACCGGCAGCACACAGCCCAAAGGTGGCCGTGACGCTCACGACCGAGCCATACCCGTGGCAGTTGAGGGAGCCGTCGCCCGCATCGACCGAACAGGACGCATCGGGCGGCGCCACCGCCTCGCGGCTGAACACACAGGTGCAACCCATGCGCCCGCTGCGCGCGGCGCCGTGCTCCTTGCGCAGGCGGTAGCGCAATTGCGCGAGCAGCGGGTCGTGCGTCACGTCGGCCAGATCGCTCACCTCCACCGCCTGCGCCAGGCGTTTGCCACCGGCCGCACCCACCGTCACGAAAGGCACCCCTTTGCATCGCGCCCAGGCCGCCAGCGCGGTTTTGGCCCTGACCTGATCGCAAGCGTCTATGAGTGCAGCAGGTGCAGCCGGGTCATCTGCCAACAACGCGGGCCAGTTGTCTGGCGTCACAAAGTCGTCGATCACATGCACCTGGCAATCTGGATGGAACAGCGCAATGCGCTCCCGCATGGCCTGGGCTTTGGACTGGCCCAGGCTGGGTTCGAGTGCGTGGATCTGCCGGTTGATGTTGGACTCCGACACATGGTCTGTGTCGATCAGCGTGAGCCGACGCACGCCGCTGCGGGCCAGCGCTTCAACCGCCCAGGACCCCACGCCGCCGATCCCGACCACCACCACATGCGCGTCAAAGATGCGCTGTGCACCGGCCACGCCATAGAGCCGACGCAAGCCACCAAAGCGGCGCTCGAAGCCCTCGGTCATGAGCCCGGGAGTCCGGCACTCACTCGCGCTCCAGCAACCATATCTGGAACCGGAACCCACCGATGGCGCCGAGCACGATGCCCGTGACCGCGATCATGCTGGTCAGGCTCAGGGTGGACAGGCCCGACAAGCCCTGCCCCACGGTACAGCCCAGAGCGATGACGCCGCCCACACCCATGAGCACCGCGCCCCCAAGGTGCAAGGCCGTGTCTTGCGTGCTTCGGAACCCTTCCCAGCGGAAGCTCTTTCCCACCATGGCCTGGACGAAGGAACCCGCCACCACCCCCAGCACCGTGACCACGCCCGTGGTCAGGACCTTTGATGTGTCGCTGAAGAAAATCACCCAATCCAGCGTGTAGGCCATGGGCGCGGTGAAGGTGAGCGACTCCATGCGCCCGGTGTTGGTGGCGAGGTACACGGCCTCCAGGGTTTCCGGGTGCTCGGGCACAAAGCCCAGATGGCCACTGACCCACCACATGGATGTGATCACGAGGCCCAGGCCGAGGCCTCCCAACAGGTTGTTGCCGGTGCGGAAGTCGGCATCCATGAACGCCCAGGCCATCAGTGCCCCACCCACGAACAGCGCCACCAGCAGGCCCGTGAGCGCAGGGTTCCAGCCCAGGGCGCTGGACACCCAGACCGGCAAGGCACTGCCCAGGGAGAGGTCAAACGCCACCGTGTCCAGCGTGTTCACCCGCAGCACCGCGACCACACCGCGCAGGGTCGCGAAAGCCGCGAAACCCATGACGAAAAACACCACCAGCGACTTCAGGCTGCCCGCACCGATGCGCACCAGGGTCTTGCTGCCACAACCCGACGCCAGCACCATGCCGAGCCCGAACAAGGCGCCGCCCACGAGTGCCGACAGCCAGACGATGCGGCCCGATGTGTAGATCGTTTGTGTGGTGTCGATCCAGCCGAGCCAGCCCATGGCATGAAATCCGATCATCGCCACGCCGACCGCCATGGCCCACATGCGCATGCGGGTCCAGGCACCCATGTTGACGATGTCGCTGATCGCGCCCATGGTGCAGAAATGGGTGCGCTGGGCAATGAAACCAAACGCCGTGCCAACCGCGAAGGCGGCCCAGAGAACCAGAGCGTGCTGTTGTTGAAGGGCGGCGATGTCCATGGCCGCCATTGTAGGAGCAGGCCCGTGGCGCACCGTCGGTGGCCACGGAATCGCCCCGCGATCAGCGCAGTCGGCTCAGGCGCTCGCGGGCAGCAACGGTCGCCTCGGACTGGGGGTGGGCCTTGACCAGGTCTTCCAGCGTGCGGCGAGCGGCCTTGCTGTCCTTGAGCTCGATCTGGCTGTTGGCCAGGGCCAGCATGGCTTCGGGCGTGCGGGGGTGGGCGGGGAACTGCGTCACCAGCCGACGATGGGTGTCGATCGCTTCTTTGTAGGCCCGGTTGGCGTACTGCGCGTTGCCCAGCCAGTACAGGGCCGAGGCGGTGTAGCCGCTCTCAGGGTAGCGGCGCAGGAAGGCCACATAGGCCTGGGCCGAGGGCGCAAACTCGGAGCGGCGCAGCATCTGCATGGCCGCATCGAAGTCACGCTGCTCGGCCGGTTCGGCAGTGAATTCCTTGCCGTCGAGCGTGACGCGAACCGGCTCCACCTTGCGCAGGCGTTCGTCCAGGCCCAGCTGCACGTCCTTCTGATGTCGCTGCAGCTCGGAGACATCGCGCGCCAGTTGCTCGTTTTGCCCGCGCAGCCTGGCCAGTTCGGTGCGCAGCTGTTCGATCTGGTTGGCCAGATCAAGCAGGCTGCGCCGGTTGGTGCTGTTGTTCTCCCGGGCTTCTTCGATGGCGCGGGCATGGGCGGCATTCGCCGCCTCCGCAGCCTGCCGGTTGTTTTCGACTCGCTGGCGCAGTTCGATGATGGCTTTGCGCGCCTCGTCGTCGGCAAACAGAGCATGGGCCTGCAGGGGCCAGAGTGTGGCAGCCACCAGGGAAAGCGGCAGCAGCCCGGTAACAACGGAGCGGAATCGGATGACCATGGGACTCATCGGTAGGTGAATTCAACCCGGCGGTTTTTGGCGTAGGCCTCTTCGGTGAACCCGTTGACGGCGGGCTTCTCCTCACCAAAACTGACCGGCTCCACCTGTGCATCGTTCACGCCAAGCAGCACCAGCGCCCGACGCACCGCCTCGGCGCGCTTCTGGCCCAGAGCCAGGTTGTATTCGCGTCCGCCACGTTCGTCGGTGTGCCCTTCCAGCGCCAGCTTGCGGCTGCGGTTGGCGGCCAGGTATTTGGCGTTGGCTTCGAGTGTGGCGGCAAACTCGGGTTTGACGACAAAGCTGTCGTAGTCGAAATAGACCACACGGGCCATGGCCTCAGGCTGGGCCACATCGGCGGGAGCCACCTGCACCGGCGAGACGCTGCGCTGATCAGCCCCGCTGCCCTGCGCAGCGGGGGCGACCGAACCCTGGGTCAGCGGGCTCACCGCAGAGCTGCCGCGATCCACCACCGGCACTTCGTTCAGGGGCACGCTGGAGGCACACGCCGCCAGTGTCGAAACGACCACCAGAGTCGCCAACAACCGGGCTGTGCGCTGCGTGATGACTGTCGCGCGGGCAAAGGGGGAGGATTCTTGGATCATGCTCAAAGCCTTTAAAAAAATGGAAAAAAGATCGACCGCACCGGCATCATCCGGTGCGAAAAGCCAGCGGCTTCAACGCAGAAACGGGCCCCACTCGGGCTCACGGATATCGCCTTGCGCCCCGGCCAGGCGGGTCTTGATGCGGCCATCCAGCGTGGTGGTCATGAGCGCCTCCTGGCCCTTGTCGCGGGTGGCGTAAATGATCATGCGACCGTTGGGCGCGAAGCTCGGGCTCTCGTCGGCACTGGTGTCGGTCAGCGCGGTCACGTTGCCGCTGGACAGTTCCATCACGTGCAGACGGAAAGCACCGCCGACGCGCGAGATGAAGGCCAGCCAGCGACCGTCCGGGCTGGGGTTTGGTGAAATGTTGTAGTTGCCCACGAAGGTGACGCGCTGCGCGCTGCCGCCCTGCGCCCCCATGCGGTAGATCTGCGGTGAACCACCCCGGTCGCTCACGAAAAAGATGGTCTTGCCGTCGGCGCTGAACACCGGCTCGGTGTCGATGCTGTCGGTCTGCGTGAGCCGCTGGGGTTCACCGCCATTGGCGCCGACCGCGTAAATCTGGGCATTGCCCGAGATGGAGAGCGTGGCCACCAACTGCCTGCCGTCGGGCGACCAGGCCGGTGCGCTGTTGGAGCCACGAAAGTTCGCCAGCAGACGGCGTTTGCCGGTCGCCACATCGTGCGCATAGATGACCGGCTTGCGGGCCTCGAACGACACATAGGCCAGCTGCGAGCCACCCGGTGCCCAGCTCGGGGAAATGATGGGCTCCGGGCTGCTCAGCGCGGCACGGGCGTTTTCGCCGTCGGCATCGGCCACCCACAGGCTGTAGCGCTGAGCGACCTTGCTCACATAGGCAATGCGGGTGGAAAACACACCCTTGTCGCCGGTGATTTTTTCGTAAACGTGGTCAGCGATTCGGTGGGCCGCCAGGCGCAGGTCCTGAGCCGACACCGGGTAACTCAGCCCGCCCAGGTCCTGCCCGCGCACCACGTCCCAGAGGCGAAAACGCACATCAAAGCGCCCATCAGCGAGGCGGGACACGCTGCCCGTCAGCAGGGAGTCGGTCCCTTTTTCGCGCCACGGGGCCGGGTCGGGGCGTGCCGTCTCGTCCAGCGCACCTGCACCGGCTCCACAAAACGGAACCGGCCGCTGCGCTCCAGATCGGCCCGCACGATGGCGGCCATGTTCTGGCTGGCGACATCGTTGCCGCGAAAGCCCACCACCGAAAAGGGGAACTGCGTGAGCCCCACGCCAGAGACCTCAACGCGGAATTGCGCGCGCGCCTGGTGCAGCGGCAAAACCAGCAGAGGAAGCGCGCCCGCTGCACACAAGAAGCGCCTGCGTGGGGTCGGAGCCCAAAAATCGAAACGGGTCAAATCCAGCATCCTTTGTGTATCGCCCATGGGTCAAAGCCTGAGGTCCAACCAAGCCGTCTGCGAGCCCTTGCAGTGGGGCGCAGCCGATGATAGCGGAGGCCTCGCGGCTCACCGTGACAAGATGTGAGCCTCATGCCTACCAGTTACGCCGGTTGATCCGTCCACGCGGCGAAATGTTCCGCGACTTGTGCATCTTTTCAGCGCAGCGGTGTGCAACAGCACGCCAGCGCCCGGCGGATCAGAGCAGCACGATGTCGTACTGCTCCTGCGTCATGGAGTTTTCCGCCTGCAGCGAGATCGGCTTGCCGATGAAGTCGGACAGGCCGGCCAGGTGCTGGCTTTCTTCGTCCAGGAACAGCTCCACCACCTGGGCCGATGCGACCACCCGGAATTCGCGCGGATTGAAGGCCCTGGCCTCGCGCAGGATCTCGCGCAGGATGTCGTAGCACACGCTGCGGGCGGTCTTCACCGTGCCTTTGCCGCTGCAGGCTGCGCAGGGTTCGCTGAGCATGTGGGCCAGCGATTCGCGGGTGCGCTTGCGCGTCATCTCCACCAGACCGAGCTGAGAAAAGCCGCCGATCATGGTCTTGACGCGGTCGCGCGCGAGCTGTTTGCGGAACTCGGTCAGCACCGCGTCGCGGTGGTCTTCCCGCACCATGTCGATGAAGTCCACGATGACGATGCCGCCCAGATTGCGCAGGCGCAGCTGGCGGGCAATGGCCTGTGCCGCTTCAAGGTTGGTGCGGAACACCGTGTCGTCGAAGTTGCGCGCCCCGACGAAACCGCCGGTGTTCACGTCCACCGTGGTCAGGGCCTCGGTCTGGTCGATCACCAGGTAACCACCGGACTTCAGATCGACCCGGCGGCTGAGCGCGCGGGCCATGTCTTCATCGACGTTGAAGAGATCGAAGATCGGTCGTTCGCCAGCGTAGTGCTGCAGCTTCTTGGCCGTGTCGGGCATGAACTCGGCGGCAAAGGTCTGCAGCAGGCCGAACTGCTCGCGCGAATCGATGCGGATCGACTGGGTTTGCGCGCCCACCAGATCGCGCAGCACGCGCTGCATCAGGTTCAGGTCTTCGTGCAGCAACGAAGCCGGTGGCTGGCGCGTGGCGGCTTCCTTGATACGCTGCCAGGTCTTGCGCAGATAGCCGATGTCCTCGCCGAGTTCTTCGTCGCTCGCGTCTTCGGCGTTCGTGCGCAGGATGAAACCGCCCGCCGCACTGCCATCGCCCGGCGCGGCCAGTTCCAGCACGCGCTGTCGCAGGGCCTCGCGCTGGGCGGACGGAATTTTTTGCGACACGCCAATGTGGTTGTCCTGCGGCAAAAACACCAGCAGGCGCCCGGCGATGCTGATCTGCGCCGTGAGCCGCGCGCCCTTGCTGCCGATCGGGTCCTTGAGCACCTGCACCATCAGCGCCTGGCCTTCAAAAATCTGCCGCTCGATCGGCAGCACCGGGTCGGGCGCGAGCACCTTGTTGTTGCCTTGAGCGCCCTGTTCGTCGGTCGGTACCGAACGATCTCGCGGCAAAGCGTGTTTGGCCGTGATGTTGGGCATCAGGTCGGCGACATGCAGGAAGGCCGCGCGGTCCAGCCCGATGTCGATGAAGGCCGACTGCATGCCGGGCAGCACGCGCGAGACTTTACCCAGGTAAATATTGCCAACCAGCCCACGCTCGAGCGTGCGCTCCAGATGCACTTCCTGCACCGCGCCCTGCTCCACCACGGCGACCCGGGTTTCCTGTGGTGCCCAGTTGATCAAGATGTCCTGGCTCATGCTGGTCTCGGTAAATGGTGTGTTCAGCAGGCCAGCCGCACGCTGGCCGCCCGCAGCAGCGTCGCTGTCTCGTGTGCCGGCAGGCCCATGATGCCCGAGTAACTGCCGCTGATGCGGCGGATGTGCAGCGCCGCAGCGCCCTGGATGGCGTAGGCGCCTGCCTTGCCCATGGGCTCACCGCTGGCCACGTAACGGCGGATGTCCGCCGCGCTCCAGTCATCGAACTCGACCCGTGACGCCGACAACGCCGTCCAGGTGCGGATGGTGCCGCGCGTCGTCGGTCGCGCCACCGCCACCGCAGTCAGGACCCGGTGTTGCTGCCCGGACAGGTCGGCCAGCATGCGCCGGGCGTCAGCCGCATCGCTGGGCTTGCCGAGGATGCGCCGCCCCAGTGCCACGCTCGTGTCGGCGCACAGCACCGGAGCCGGTGGCCATCCGCGCCGCCGCAGCCGGTCCACCGAGGCTTGCAGCTTCAGGCCGGTGACGCGCTGAACATAGGTGACCGGCGCCTCTGCGCCCTTCACCACCTCCAGCGCCTCGACGTCTTCCGTCGCGTCGGGCAGCAACAGTTCGCAGCGCACGCCCCACTGCTCCAGCAGTTGCTTGCGCCGGGGGCTTTGCGAGGCCAGATAAATGAAGTCGCTCACGGTGGGTCATTCCCTGTGATAGGGGTGGTTGGCGTTGATGGACCAGGCGCGGTAGAGTTGTTCGATCAGCAACACGCGCGCCATGGCGTGCGGCAGGGTCAGGTCGGACAGCCGGACGCGCTGGTGCGCTGCGGCGCGAAAGGCGGGCTCCAGCCCGTCGGGGCCGCCAATGACCAGTGCAACGTCGTCACCGCCCTGCTGCCAGGCTTGCAACTGAAGGGCCAGCGCCTTGGTCGTCAGCGCTGTGCCGCGCTCGTCCAGCACCACGGTGCGGCAGCCCTTGGGCAGCGCCGCCACGATGCGCTCGCGCTCGGCGGCCATCACCGTCTCCACCGTCTTGGAGCCGCGGGGTTCGGTCTTGACGGTCTTGATGTCCACCCGCAGCTCGGGCGGGAAGCGCTTGGCGTAATCGTCGCAGGCGGTCTGGGCCCAGTCGGGCATGCGCTGCCCGACCGCGACGATCACCAGCTTCATGCCTTTTTCTTGGGCGCGGACTTGGCCGACACCTGGGCGGCGGGTGCGCGCTGGGCAGCGGGTTTGGCCACGCCCTTGGCCGCTGTCTTGGCTGCCGTTTTGGCCACTTTGGGCTTGACCACCACGGTTTTCAGCGGTGCTTTGGCGGGTGTGGTCTTGTTGGTGGTTTTGCGCGCCGGGGTGGTGGCCGGGGCCTTGGCAGCGGACTTCACTGCCGACTTGGCCACCGCCTTCACGCCGGTTTTGGTGCCCGGCTTTGGAGCGGCTTTGACAGGGACCGCAGCGGCCGACACCGCCTTGGCGGCCTTGCGGGCGACCGACTTCGCATCGACCGGTTTCACTTCTTTGACGACACCCTTTTTGGTGGTCTTGGTGGCGGCCTTTTTGGCCACGGGTTTGGTTTCGGCGGCCTTGTCGGCGCCGTGCTTCAGGCGCACCGGCTTGGCGCCCCAGATTTCTTCCAGGCGGTAGTACTGGCGGATCACCGGCTGCATCACATGGGCCACGGCGGCGCCGCAGTCCACGATGATCCATTCGCCGTTGTCCTCACCCTCGATGCGCGGCTTGTCGAAGCCCGCTTCACGCACCGCGTCGCGCACGCTGGCGGCCAGCGCCTTGGTCTGGCGGTTGGAGGTGCCGCTGGCGACGATCACGCGCTCGAACAAGGGGGACAGATGCTCGGTATTGAAAACCACGATGTCCTGCCCCTTGACGTCCTCCAGCCCGTCCACGATGGCACGCTGGAGTTTCTGGATGTCTTTTTTGGCGGTGGTTTCGCTGGTCATGAGGGGTTTTGATAAAGATGATGTTGTGAAATATAGCCTGCCACCGGCTGGGGCACCAGCGCGGCATGGGTTCCGTCGCGCCCCAGTGGCTGCCCGAATCGGGCCCGCACGGCGGTGGCGCTGATGTTGGCCAGGGGCATGTCGAGCCGGATGAAAGGCAGATCCACGCCCGAGAGGTCGGCCTCGGCATGGGTGGCGTCGAGCGCATCCGCGCCGATGCGCGTGGCCCGGTTGGCCACCGCCAGCTGGGCCAGTTGCAGCACCTCGGGCCAGCGCATCCAGGTCTTGAAAGCCAGCAACTGGTCGGCCCCCAGCAGCAGGAACAGCTGGGCACCAGGGTTTTCCAGGCGCAGTTCCTGCAGGCTGTCTGCGGTGAAGCTGGGGCCGCTGCGGCGCGTCTCGCGCGGGTCCACCTGGGTATGTGGCAGATCGCCAAACGCCAGCAGGCACATGGCCAGCCGGTGGTGCGCGTCGCTCAGCGGTCGCGCCTTGTGCCATGCCTGTCCGGTGGGCAGGATGAGCAGCCGGTCCAGCCGCAGCTGCGCCAGCGCCGCCTCGGCCAGGGCACGGTGCGCCCAGTGGGGGGGATCAAAGGCGCCGCCGTAGACGCCGATGCGCAGCGGCTCTGCGATCACAGCCCCGGTGCTACCGGCGTGCGTGAGGTTCAAACCCAGTCCTTGCGCACCAGGAACGCGCTGGTCAGCCGGGCTTCGGGTGACCCGGCGGGGTCCTCGCGCTGGTACGACCAGCTCACCAGCGGTGGCATGGACAACAGGATGGACTCGCTGCGCCCGCCCGACTGCAAGCCGAAGTGCGTGCCACGGTCCCAGACCAGGTTGAATTCCACGTAGCGGCCACGCCGGTAGAGCTGGAAGTCGCGTTCACGCTCGCCGTACGGCAGGTCCTTGCGCCGGTCCACGATGGGCAGGTAGGCGTCGAGGAAAGCATCGCCCACCGAACGCAGCATGGCAAAGCTGCCGTCGAAGCCGAACTCGGCAAAGTCGTCGAAGAAGACGCCGCCGATGCCACGCTGTTCGTCGCGGTGCTTGAGGTAGAAGTACTCGTCGCACCACTGCTTGAAGCGCGGGTATTTGTCGACGCCGAACGGATCGAGCGCGGTCTTGCAGGTGCGGTGAAAGTGCACCGCGTCTTCTTCGAATGCGTAATAGGGCGTGAGGTCCATGCCGCCGCCGAACCAGCACACCGGCTCCCCGCCCTGGGGTGTGGCCGCGATCATGCGCACGTTCATGTGCACCGTGGGCACGTACGGGTTGCGCGGGTGGAACACCAGCGACACACCCATGGCCTCGAAAGGAGCGCCCGAGAGCTCGGGCCGGTGCTGCGTGGCCGAGGGTGGCAGGCGCGGGCCGCTCACGTGCGAAAAGCCGCAGCCGGCACGCTCGAACACCGGGCCGCCTTCCAGAATCTGCGTGATGCCCTGGCCTTGCAGCGTTTCACCGGCGGGCTTTTCCCAGTGATCGACCACGAAGCGGCCACCGTCCACCAGGGCCACGGTGGAGGTGATGCGGTCTTGCAGGCCGGTCAGGTAATCGCGGACTTTCTGGGTGGAGCGTTTCATGAAGGTGTTCACCGATCAAAGGGCGCGAAAACCGATGTCGCGGCGGCACTGCATGCCGTCAAAGCGGATGCCATCGACCACGGCGTAGGCGGTCTGCCGGGCTGCGGCCACGGTGTCGGCCAGCGCGGTCACGCACAGCACCCGGCCACCCGAGACCAGCACCTGACCATGGGCGTCGGCCGTGCCGGCGTGGAACACCATGGCGGCGTCGGCATCGGCTGGCAGACCTGTGATGGCGTCGCCCTTGCGCGGGTTCATGGGGTAACCGGCGGCGGCCAGCACCACACCCAGGGCCACGCGCGGGTCCCAGTCCAGTGACACCTTGTCCAGCTCGGCACGGGTGGCGGCCAGCAGCACCTGCGCCAGGTTGCTTCTGAGCCGCATCATGATCGGCTGCGTTTCGGGGTCGCCCATGCGGCAGTTGAATTCCAGCGTCTTGACGCGGCCATCGGGCGTGATCATCAGGCCTGCGTAGAGGAAGCCGGTGTACGGGATGCCGTCGGCCGCCATGCCGCGCAGCGTGGGCAGGATCACCTCGTCCATCGCGCGCTGGTGCACGGCGGGCGTGACCACCGGCGCGGGCGAATAGGCCCCCATGCCGCCGGTGTTGGGGCCCTGGTCGGCGTCGAGCAGGCGCTTGTGGTCCTGGCTGGTGGCCAGCGGCAGCGCGTTCACGCCGTCGCACAGCACGATGAAGCTGGCCTCTTCGCCTTGCAGAAACTCTTCGATGACGACCCGCGCGCCACCTTCGTTGTGGGCCACGCCCAGGGTATTGTCCAGCAGCATGAAGTCGATGGCTTCGTGCGCCTCGGCCAGACTCATCGCCACCACCACGCCCTTGCCCGCTGCCAGACCATCGGCCTTGATGACGATTGGCGCCCCCTGGGCGTCCACATAGGCATGGGCTTGCACGGGGTCGGTGAAGGTCTGGTAGGCGGCCGTGGGAATGCCGTGGCGCTGCATGAAGGCCTTGCTGAACGCCTTGGAGCTTTCCAGCTGCGCGGCTTTTTGCGTCGGGCCGAAGATCGCCAGACCGTGCGCCCGGAACTCGTCGACCACGCCCGCCGCCAGCGGCGCTTCAGGCCCCACCACCGTGAGTGCGATGCCGTTGGCCTGCGCCCACTCGCGCAGCGCCACCTTGTCGGTGATGGGCAGGTTGGTCAGTTGGACATCCCGCGCAGTCCCTGCATTGCCGGGCGCCACAAACACCTGCTCCACGCCCTCGGACTGCTTGAGCTTCCACGCCAGCGCGTGCTCGCGGCCACCGCCGCCCATCACCAGAACTTTCAAACCAATCTCCAAAAATCAAACATGGCACCAGACAGACGTGTCCCGGTCGAGAACGCGGCGGAACCGGCTTCGCGTTGCCCCCTTGAGGGGGTGACGCGCGCAGCGCGGCGCAGGGGTGGGTCAAAAACTTGCGTTGTGGAAGACTTCCTGCACGTCGTCCAGGTCTTCAAGAATATCGAGCAGCTTCTGCATGCGCGCAGCATCTTCGCCGGTCAACTCGATGGTGTTTTCCGGTCGCATGGTGATTTCAGCCACTTCCGGCTTGAGACCAGCCGCTTCGAGCGCGTTTTTCACCGCCTCAAAGTCGGTGTAGGCGGTCAGCACCTCGATGGCGCTGTCGTCGTCGGTGACCACGTCCTCGGCGCCGGCTTCCAGCGCCACTTCCATCACCTTGTCCTCGCTCGTGCCGGGGGCGAAGATGATCTGGCCGCAATGCTTGAACTGGAACGCCACCGAGCCGTCGGTACCCAGGTTGCCGCCGTACTTGCTGAACGCGTGCCGCACTTCGGCCACGGTGCGCACCTTGTTGTCGGTCATGGTGTCCACGATGATGGCGGCGCCACCGATGCCATAGCCCTCGTAGCGGATTTCTTCCAGCGCCTGGCCTTCCAGGTTGCCCGAGGCCTTGTCCACGTTGTACTTGATGCGGTCGGCCGGCATGTTGGCGGCCTTGGCCTTGTCAATGGCCAGACGCAGGCGCGGGTTCATGGCCGGGTCGCCGCCGCCGGT
>PNMN01000073.1 GCA_013823655.1 Comamonadaceae bacterium
CGCTTCATCGATCATCAAGCCCGCTTTGTCTGGCTGACCGACCCGGCAGGCAGCACGCCTGTGCCGCGCGGGGCGCTGGGCTTTGACTTCGACGGCGCCCGCTTCACCCACGTGGGCGCGCGGGTCAGCTTCGAAGTGCTGATCGCCGCCTTTGGCCTGGAAAAGGACGCCCGCCTGCAGCGCATCGCCGGCGCCGTGCACTACCTGGACGCAGGCGGCATCCCGGTGCCAGAAGCGGCCGGGCTGGAAAGCGTGCTCAGCGGGCTGCGTGAACTGCACGCCAACGACGACGCACTGGCCGCCGCCGCTGCCGCCGTGTTCGACGCCCTGTACGCATCCCCTGCGCCTTCCACCGGAACCGGCCCATGAGCACCACTCCACGATCTACCGAACCTCAGACTGCGCCCTCCGCCGTGAGCTTCGCGGAGGCCTTCCGCTTCTGGCTCAAGCTCGGCTTCATCAGCTTCGGCGGCCCAGCCGGGCAGATCGCGATCATGCACACCGAACTGGTGGAGCGCCGCCGCTGGATTAGCGAGCAGCGCTTCCTCCACGCGCTGAACTACTGCATGTTGTTGCCGGGCCCGGAGGCGCAGCAACTGGCCATCTACATCGGCTGGCTAATGCACCGGACCTGGGGCGGCATCGTGGCCGGTGCACTGTTTGTGCTGCCCTCGCTGTTCATCCTGATCGCCCTGAGCTGGATCTACCTGCGCTTTGGCGACGTGCCGCTGGTGGCCGGGCTCTTTTACGGGCTCAAGCCAGCTGTCACCGCGCTGGTGCTGCACGCCGCCCACCGCATCGGCACACGGGCGCTGAAGAACCGCTGGATGTGGGGCATCGCCGCAGCGTCCTTCGTGGCGATTTTTGCGTTCGATACGCCGTTCCCCGCCATCGTGCTGGCCGCGGCGCTCGTCGGTCACTTCGGCGCGAAGCGCTGGCCATCGGTGTTCGCCCTTGGGGGCGGGCACGGCATCGCGAAGCAAGACTACGGACCAGCGCTGATCGACGACCACACGCCCACGCCGGCCCATGCCCGTTTCTCGCGCAGCCACCTCGCCAAGGTGCTCGCGGTCGGCCTGGGGCTGTGGCTGCTCGCCATGGCGCTGCTCGTCGCCTTCAATGGCCTGCAGGGCACACTCACGCTCATGAGCTGGTTCTTCACCAAGGCGGCGCTGCTCACCTTCGGCGGCGCCTACGCGGTGCTGCCCTACGTGTACCAGGGGGCGGTCGAGACCCACCAGTGGCTCAGCGGACCGCAGATGATCGACGGCCTGGCGCTGGGCGAAACCACGCCTGGCCCGCTCATCATGGTGGTGGCCTTTGTGGGCTTCGTGGGCGGCTGGCTCAAAGAAGTGCTCGGGCCCGACGCGCTGTTCGCCGGCGGTGCCGTGGCCGCCACGGTGGTCACCTTCTTCACCTTCCTGCCGTCGTTCGTGTTCATCCTTGCGGGCGGCCCGCTGGTCGAGGCCACCCACGGCAAGCTGGGCTTCACCGCGCCGCTGTCGGCTATCACGGCGGCGGTGGTCGGCGTGATCCTGAACCTCGCCATGTTCTTCATGTACCACGTGCTGTGGCCGCAAGGCTTTGGCGGGCGCTTCGATGCCGTATCCGCCGCCATCGCTTTGGCCGCCGCCGTGGCGCTGTTCCGTTTCAAGGTCGGCGTGATGCCGCTGCTCGGCGCTTGCGCGGTCGCCGGGCTGGTGGCCAGCCAGTTGTTCCCCTGATTCAACCAAGGATCCCGCATGAACGCACACCCCCAGCCCCTCCCTTTTGACGCCGAAACCTTGAGCGGCCTCTCCGCCAAGCTGCTGAACAGCCACTACCAGAACAACTACGGCGGCGCGGTCAAGCGCCTCAACGCCATCCGAGAACAGTTAGCCGGCACCACCTTTGCCACCGCGCCGGGCTTTGCACTCAACGGCCTGAAGCGAGAAGAGCTGATCGCCACCAACTCCATGCTGCTGCACGAGCTGTACTTCGCCAGCCTGGGCGGCGACGGGCAGGCCATGGAGCCCGCGTGCGCCCTGGCCCTGAGCGCCAGCTTCGGCAGCGTCGAACGCTGGCGCGAAGAATTCACCGCCTGCGCCAAAGCCCTGGGCGGCGGCTCGGGCTGGATGCTGCTGGTGTTCCAGCCGCGCGAAGGCACGCTGGTCAACCAGTGGGCCGCCGACCACACGCACACGCTGGCCGGCGGCATCCCCATCCTCGCGCTGGACATGTACGAACACGCCTACCACCTGGACTTTGGGGCCGCTGCAGGGGCCTATGTGGACGCCTTCATGGCCCACATCAACTGGGCGGCGGTTTACGCGCGCTACCAGCACGCAGTGCACGCCGCGAGCGAGGCCCACGGTGCGACCGGCGAAGACATCGGCGACGCACTGGTGATCGACGTGCGCCGCGCCGGCGTGTACGAGAACGCGGCCACGGTGATCCCCGGCGCCCGCTGGCGCGATCCCGCCGCCGTGAGCAAATGGGCCGCCGAGCTGCCCACCGACCGCGCCGTGATCGTGTATTGCGTCTACGGGCACGAAGTGAGCCGATCCACCGCGATGCGCCTGCGCGCCGCTGGCCTCAACGCGCGCTACCTGCAAGGGGGCATCGACGGCTGGCAGGCCGCTGGCTTCCCGACCCAAGCCAAAGGAGAAACCCCATGAAATGGATCACCCGCGAGCGCCCGAAGATCGACCGTATCGCCTGTCCGTGGCTGATCAGCCGCTTCATCGACCCGGCCGCTGAGTTCCTTTACGTGCCTGCTGCCGATGTGCTGAAAGTCGCCGCCGAGACCGGCGCCACGCCCTACGACATCCCGGGTGTGGAAATGACGCACGTGGGCGAGCTGTGCAGTTTCGACGCCTTTCTCAGCAAACATGCGTTGCACGACCCAGCGCTGCAACAGCTCGCCACCATCGTGCGCGGCGCCGACACCTCGCGCCTGGACCTAGCGCCACAGTCGGCTGGGCTGTATGCCGTGTCGCTCGGTCTGTCACAGGTTTTCAAGAACGATCACGACATGCTGCGCCACGGCGTGGTGGTGTATGACGCGCTCTACGCCTGGTGCAAAACCTGCCAGGCCGAGACACACAACTGGCCGCCGCAAATGGCCTGACCGCGCTGCTAGATGCGCCGAAGCCAGTTGCTTGTCGCTGTGGGTTTGTCCGTGGGGCTGCACGCCCTGGGCGTAATCATGGCCGTCCAGTACGTGTTGGACCGCAAGCCCAAGGCGCTCCCGCCAGTGGAGCAAGTGATCCGTCTGGAGATGGTGCAGATTCAGCCGCCGCGCCCGCCAGCGGTAGAGCCGCCAGAGCGCCCCGACCAGACCCCGTCCCAGGCCACTGCAGCGACGCCGGTTCCGGAGAGCACCGCCGCTCGCCAGGCGCCTCCGCAAACCGTGGCGCAGGCGCCAGCCACAGACCGCCCGGTGGCCTACATGGACGCGCCGCCCGCCCCAAGCGCCCAGGAATGGGCCTTGGCCGCCAGCTACACGCTGAAGAACAGCAAGCGCTACCGCCACAACTGGGGGCAGCAGGTGCGCAGCATGATGGGCACGGCCGTCGAAGGCCCTGACCAGGGCGCCGTGCGCTTTCGCATCGAGATGGCGCCCGACGGCAGGCTGGCACGGCTCGACACCCTGTGGACCACCTCAGAATCGGTCGAACAGCGCGCTCGAAAGGCCGTGGAGCAGATGCTGCCCTTGCCGCCCACGCCCAACGGCAAGCCCCTGATCTTCGAGAAGACCATCGTCTTCGACGCCTTCACCGCCGATGCCCCGCCGCTGTACAAGAACGACTGCGAACCCGACCCGGTGCAGCACGGCAACCGGTTCGTGTGGGACGGCCGCTCACCCCAGGTGGTGGCTGAGCAGGCCGTGGCAGAAAAACTGGACCCGGTGGCCTATGCGGACTGCCTCAAGCAACTGCCGCAAGACTCCATCGAAGCCGAGGCCGCCAGCGACGAACGGCAGCTGAAGCAATGGGCATCGCCTACGCTTGGGCGGTAAGGTCAGCCACCTACCAAGCCGAGGGCAGCCAGCCGTCTCCCGCCTACAACCAGACCGCAGCCAAATTGGCGCCACCATTGAACAGTCACGGCCAGTTAAGCCTGCGGCCGAAGATGTCGGACGTTGCAGTAGCAAGGCAAGCATGGGCTTCTCATGCTCAGAGTTTTGTTCCGGCGACTTGGGTCTTTCCGGTAGCACATGTTGCGCTGTGGAGCCCAAGTGACTGCTACATAGCAAGAAGCTGACTGTCGACGTGTCCGACTCGGACGACCGAGATCAGCCTTTTCCGGACATCGGTTGTCCACAACCTACCTGGGCAAAAACACGCTCATCAGGCGCAGTCGAAGATCGGCGACAACCTGAGCAATATCAGGCACCGGCCCCGACAGGTTTCGCGCAAACGCTAGCCACTGCCGCTGCTTGGCTGGGTCCGCAGAAAACGCGTCGCTAAGTCCATCGGGCACTGAGCCGGGCACGGTCGTCGCGCGCCGTTTGAAGGTGGCCTCGATAGCCTGACGCAGGCGCTGCTCGTCGAGGGCGACGGTGCTTGTCAACATCCACACGTCGTAGTAGTCCTTCATGCGGCTGTTGGCTCGTCCCAAAGCCACCATGGCATGGACCTTTTCTGCGATCACGGTCTCTGGCGGATAGGCGCGCAGGTGGGGCGAAGGCATGTCCAGCAGCACTGGCAGGTGCACATCCTGGGCCCCGGGTGCGATGGCGTCGCCGAAGCCGATGTCCACCGTGATCGGGATGCGCGCGCCGGCCAGCGCCGCCGTGGTGCGCAGGCGTGATCCGCCGTATTCGAGCTCTTCTCGAATCGCATCGATGCGCAGGTTCTTCAGGTCAAAGATCACGCCATCGTCGACCTCGATGGACATGATCTCGCGGAAGGTGTTGCGTAGGGCGTCCTCGGTGGCGTCACCGAAACCGAGCAGATCCACATCGCGCGTGGCGCGGTGGGGTTCATCGAACCAGGTGACCAGTAACATCGCGCCCTTCAGCACGAAGCGCTCACGGTGCGGTGACAGGCTCAGGCGGTGCAGCAGGCGCTCCAGTGCATAGCGGGTCAGCAGCAGGTCCATCGGCTGACCTCGTGCATGCGCCAGGTTCAGCAGCCGCTGGCGCACGGAGGCGCTGATGTCGCGCTTGTGATCAGGCATCGCTCGTCAGCGCCATCAGACAGGGCTCCATCGTGGGCCAGATACCCCCTGCTTCTGCTTCGCGCGCCAGCTCTGCTGGCGTGGCCTTGCGCCGCCGGAGCGCGTTGCGCAGGCCCTCGATGGCCAGGGCATCACCCACGGTGCGGCGGTACCGGAACAGGTCGGCCACGGTCTTGGCCACACCAAACACCGGCACCAGCGTGCCGGCAATGAGTTGCGACTCGACACCGCGTCCCAGCAGCTCATCAGAGAAACGGACGACGTGGATGGGCGGATAGGTCAGGCGGGGACGCCAGTCTTTGCGACCGATAGCGATCCAGACCTTGGGCGGCATGTGGTCGGTGAGCCCGTGGAAGGCCAGGGCCGAGACCAGACAGATCACGCCCTTGGGCACCAGTCGGGCCACTTCGGCCAGCGACTGCTGGGCATCGAGTGGCGCGTCGGGCAGTTGGTACAGGCCCCTTGCGATGCGCACGATGTCGCCCGCCCGCTCCATGCGGCTGACCGTGGCGGCCGTGATGCCCGCCGCGTTGAACTCCGCCTGCCGCGCCATGCCTCGCCGCTGCAGCAGCGCCAGCGCCTGGCTGCGTTGTGTGGTCGGTTGGGCGGTGAGCATGTTATGAAACATAGGATGAATATGAAAAGTATCCGAGTATTTATATCACTTTATGGCTGCCAGTGCAGTCGCTTTGGGTGCCTGGTCGCGTCGAAGCTTGTCGAGGTGATCGGCCCATGCCTGCATCATGCGTCGCCGCTCCGGCAGGTGCTCGGCGTGGTTGTAGGCGGCCTTGACCGTGTTGCGCTCGGCATGTGAGAGCTGGCGCTCCACCACATCGGACGGCCAGCCCAGCTCATGCAGCATGGTCGAGGCCATGCCCCTGAAACCGTGGGCGGTCATGACCGCGCGGCTGTAGCCCAGCCGCCGCAGTGCCGCGTTGACGGTGTTTTCGCTCATGGGCTCGCCGTTGGTTCGGTTGCCCGGAAACACCCAGCCGTTCGGGCCAGTCAGGGGCGCCAGTTCGCGCAGCACGGCGACTGCCTGTTTCGCCAGCGGAACGATGTGCATCACCCGCCCCTTCATTTTGTGCGCAGGGATGCGCCACTCGGCAGCGTCCAGGTTGATCTCGTTCCATTCGGCACGCCGCAGTTCGCCGGGGCGAACGAACAGCAGGGGTGAGAGCTGCAGGGCGCAGCGGGTGAGGAAGCCACCCTCGTAGGCGTCGATGTCTCGCAGCAGCACGCCCACCTGGCGCGGATCGGTCAGGGTCGGGTAATGCTCCGGGCGCCATGGGGGGAGGGCGCCGCGCAGGTCCCGGCTGGGGTCGCTGCCGATCAGGCCGGTGGCCACGGCGTAGCGAAAGACCTGGCCGCAGTTCTGTTGCACCCGGTGGGTCGTCTCGATGGCGCCCCGGCCTTCGACGCGCCGCAGCAGCTCCAGCAGGTCCTTGGGCGCAATGGAGGTGATCGGCCGTGAGCCGATCCACGGGAACACGTCGCGCTCCAGGCGCCGGATGATCTTGTCGGAATGGCTGGCGGCCCAGGTCGGCGCGTGTTTGCCAAACCACTCGCGGGCCACGGCTTCAAACGACTCGGGCACCGGCAGACCGGCTTCCACCAGTTGCTCGATCTGCCGCTGTTTGACGAAGGACTGCTTTTTCTGCTGTCGGACCTGGCTCGGGTCCGCGCCGGTGGTGAGCAGTTGGCGGGCCTCCGCCGCCTTCTGGCGCGCGGCGCCCAGGCCAACGCTGGGGTAGGTGCCCAGACTCAGGGTCTTGCGACGGCCCTCGAAGGCATAGTCGAGCCGCCAGCCGTGTGAACCGCCCTTGACGAACAGCAGCAGGTAGAGCCCGCCCCCGTCGGTGATACGGCGGCGTGGATCCCCCGGCTTGATGGCCTTTAGGGTGGCGGCAGAGGAGATCAGGTGCAGGGCCATGCAGTAACTTTCGCGAGAGAATTGGGAAGATTCTCTGGTTACTGCACGAGTTCCTGCAATGTGATCTCGGATCGTATGGGACTTTCTGGGACCGTCTGGGCAAGAAAAAAGCCCCAAGGCTTTGATTCCTAAGGGCTTTTTTCGCTTTATGGGACGTCTTGGGACATCCTGAGAATTTCACATGGTGGAGACGAGGAGGATCGAACTCCCGACCTTCGCATTGCGAACGCGACGCTCTCCCAGCTGAGCTACGTCCCCCATGGTCGCGAATTTTAGCCCGTCGGGGGGTTCAGCGCATGCCGTTGCGGCTGGCGAGTTCCATGAACAGGGCCGAGTGGTCGAGGTCGGACAGGCCGTGCTCGGCCGCTGCGGCATAGAGCTTTTCGAACAGTGCGGTGATGGGTGCATCAAAGCCGATTTCGCTCGCGGTGGTCAGCGCGTTGCGCATGTCCTTGAGCTGCACCGCCACCGCGCCGCGCTTGGTGAAGTCGCGTCCACCATGCGCTGGCCGTGCACCTGCAGGATGCGGCTGTCGGCAAAACCGCCGGTGATCGCCTGTTTGACCTTGGCCATGTCGGCGCCGCCGCGCTCGCACAGCAACAGCGCCTCGGCCACCGCGCCGATGGTGATGCCCACGATCATCTGGTTGGCCAGTTTGGCGAGCTGGCCGGCACCGTGCGGGCCCACGTGGGTGGCGCGGCCGAACACGCCGAACACAGGCATTGCGCGCTCGAAGTCCGACGCCTTTCCGCCGACCATGATGGCCAGCGTGCCGGCTTCGGCACCCACGGTGCCGCCCGAGACCGGTGCATCGAGATGCATCACGCCGATGGTGGCCAGTCTGGCGGCGTGATCGCGCGCCTGGCGCGGCTGGATGGACGACATGTCGACCACCAGCGCGCCCGCCCGCAGTCCCTGGGTGGTGCCCTGCTGGAACAGCACATCGCCCACGATATCGCCGTCCTCCAGCAGCGTGATCACCAAATCGGCCTGGGCCACGGCCTGGGCAGGTGTGTCGTGCACCTGGGCACCCAGAGGCAGCAGGCGTTCGGCCTTGCTGCGCGAGCGGTTCCAGGCGTGCACGGAGAAGCCCGCTTGGCACAAGCGGCGGGCCATGGGAAGGCCCATCATGCCGATGCCGAGCACGGCAACGGTGGGGCGAGAGTGGGTGGTGTTCACGGAGTGGTTTCGCAAGAGCGCCGGGGTGGCCAAAAATGGTAGGGGCGGGCGGGTTGCTGTTGACCGGTGTTCAGCCAGATGCAAGCCAAGAAAAAGACGGGGCGGAAAAAAGGCGGAAAAAAGGCGGACCCCGGAGATGAATCCGGGATCCGCCCGAAGTGGTTCAACGAACCACGGAGTTGTTCTTTGCGCTGGCTTCTGACATTTGTCGGGCCAGGTGGGCGCTCGCCTGGTCGCTGTGGCGCCGCATCAGGGCCTCGGCTTTTTCTGCATCGCCCCGGGCCACGGCGCGGGCAATCGCTTCATGTTCGTCCCACACCGGCTCGCGCAGCGCTGTGGACTGCAGCGCCTCGCCCATGGCGCGGCGGATGTGGTGCCAGTGCAGCAGCGCGCTTTGTTCGATCAGCGGGTTCTGTGCCGCCTGGTACAGCGCGCGGTGAAAGGCCAGGTCGGCGTCGATCATGGCCTTGATGTCGCCGCGCGCCACGGCCTTGCGACCGCGCGTGAACAGGGTCGGGTCCAGCCGGGTGCGCCGCTCGGCGGCCCGACGCACGGCCAGCGTGTCGAGCGCGCCGCGCACCTCGTACACCTGAGCGATCCAGCGCGCGTCCAGCGGCGTCACCTGCAGGCCGCGGCCTGGCGCATCCTGCACAAAGCCGTCTTTCTTCAAAAGGCGCAACGCCTGCATGACCGGCTGGCGCGACACGGCCAGCTGTTCCGCCAGTTCTTCCTGCGTGATGCGCTGGCCCGGCGCGAGCGAACCGGCGCTGATGGCGTCGAGCAGGGCGTTGTAGACCTGTTCGACGAGATCGGGCGTGGTTTCGAGCTGGAGCAGTTGGGTCGTCATGATGAAAACATTGTACTCTGTGTACAGAATACATTGGTCTGCGGTGCTTGTCATGTCCGACTGTCCGGACTCCGGGAGTCCGTGCATCGTGCGCCGGGTGGGCGACGACCTGCGTGACACAATCCGCCGCATGAAAACCGCCTCTCGTCCCGATGCCGCCTGGCTGGATCGCCAGTACAACAACCGGGCCCTGGTGCCCGAACACGCCCAGCACTTTGAGCGCTGGGCGCGCGATTCGCGGGCCGCGCGCGAGCGGCTCGGTGGATTGCTGGACGTGGCCTATGGACATGGCGCGGGTGAAAGGCTCGACATTTTTCCGGCGCTCCGCAAGCCCGGCACGCCGCCTGCCCCGGTGATGGTGTTCATCCACGGCGGCTACTGGCGCAGCCTGGACAAGGCGGACCATTCTTTCCTCGCGCCCGCTTTCGTGAAGCACGGCGCCTGCGTGGTGGTGCCGAACTACGCGCTGTGCCCGGCGGTGACGATTCCCGACATCGTGATGCAGATGGTGAAGGCGCTGGCCTGGGTGTACCGGCACATCGCCGTGCACGGTGGCGACCCGCAGCGCATCACGCTGGTGGGGCATTCGGCCGGCGGGCACCTGGCCGCCCAGCTGCTGACCTGCCTGTGGCCCCGCGTGGCCGACGACTTGCCGCCCGATCTGGTGAAGGACGCGCTGTCGATCTCAGGCCTTTTCGACCTGGAGCCGCTGCGGCACACGCCCTTCATCCAGGCATCGTTGCACCTCACCCGCGAACAGGTGCGCATGGCCAGCCCGGCCTTGCTGCCAGCGCCCTTTGTCGGCGACGGTCGGGGCGTGCTGGTGTCGGTGGCCGGGGGCGACGAGAGCGCTGAATTCCTGCGCCACAACCAACTGATCCGGCAGGCCTGGGGCGAAGAGGCGGTGCCAGTGTGCGAGGCCCTGCCGGGCCTGAACCACTTCAGCGTGCTCCAAGCGCTGGTGCAGCCCGGGCACCGGTTGCACCAGCTCGCGCTGCAACTGCTGATGGATTGATGCGGTTTCGTCTTCAAACGGATCACTGCGGCGGTTCGCCTTGTTCTGCGCTTGATGTCCGCGCCCGCTTGTGCGCCCGGTCCGTCCGTCGCTCGCGGCCTGAGACAATCGGGGCATGACAGCTTCCCTCACCCACGAAAACAGCCTCCTGACCAGCGCCCGTGATCAGCCGCCCGGCCACCCAGCCACTGTGCTGCCAGAGGGCTGGCTGGCGGTGGAATCCCTCGACATCGATGCCCAGGGCATCGCCCGTCGGCCCGATGGCAAGGTCGTCTTCATCGAAGGCGCCCTGCCGTTCGAGTTGGTCAGCACCAACGTGCACCGCAAGAAAAACAACTGGGAGGCGGGCGTGGTCACGGCGATCCACCGCGAGTCCTCGCAGCGCGTGCGCCCGGGTTGCCCGCACTTCGGCCTGCACGCTGGGGCCTGTGGCGGCTGCAAGATGCAGCACCTGCACGAGAGCGCGCAGGTGGCGGTCAAGCAGCGCGTGCTGGAAGACAACCTCTGGCACCTCGGCAAGGTCAGGGCCGAAACGATGTTGCGCCCGATCCAGGGGCCGGCCTGGGGCTACCGCTACCGCGCGCGCCTGTCGGTGCGCTACGTGCACAAAAAGGGCGAGGTGCTGATCGGTTTTCACGAGCGCAAGAGCCGCTACGTGGCCGACATGCAGGTCTGCCACGTGCTGCCGCCGCATGTGAATGCGATGCTGATGCCGCTGCGTGCGCTGATCTTCGGCATGGACGCGCGCGAGACCTGCCCGCAGATCGAGCTGGCCTGCGGCGACGCGGTCACGGCGCTGGTGTTGCGCCACCTGGAGCCGCTGTCGGACGACGACATCGCCCGCCTGCGCGCCTTTGCAGGCCAATACGGTGTGCAGTGGTGGCTGCAGGCCAAGGGGCCGGACACGGTCAAGCTGCTGGACGATCCTTCGACGGGCTCAGGACAAGCGGAGATTTTGTCGTACGCGCTGCCCGACTTCGGCATCACCATGCCGTTCAAGCCGACCGATTTCACCCAGGTCAACCCGCACATCAACCGCGTGCTGGTCTCGCGTGCGCTGCGCCTGCTGGATGCGCAGAAGCACGAGCGCGTGATCGACTGGTTCTGTGGCCTGGGCAATTTCACGCTGCCAATCGCATCGATGGCGGGCGAGGTGCTGGGCGTGGAAGGCAGCGAGACGCTGGTGGCGCGTTCGCGCGAAAACCTCTCGCTCAACCAGCACGGTCGCCCGGTGCTGCTGGCGCCCACGCGCTTCGTGGCGCGCAACCTGTTCCAGATCACGCCCGACGTGCTGGTGGCCGATGGCACGGCACACAAGTGGCTGGTGGACCCGCCGCGCGAAGGCGCGTTTGCGCTCGCCAAGACCCTGGCCGACCTGCACCAGCAGCCCGAGCTGCGCGGGCCATGGACGCCGCCGCAGCGCATCGTGTACGTCAGCTGCAACCCGGCCACGCTGGCGCGCGACGCCGGTCTGCTGGTGCACCAGGCGGGTTACCGCTGCAGTGCAGCGGGGGTGGTGAACATGTTTCCCCACACTGCACACGTCGAGAGCATGGCGGTGTTCGAGCTGGCGAACGCGGGGCCCGCCTGAGCGGCTCGGCCTTGCTTGGGGCGGCCCGGCGCTGAACGGGCCGGGTCAGGACCTGCGCGCCGGCGACTTGGCTTGCGGCGGGTCCGCAGTGGCGGCATCTGGCCCGGCCTGAGCGTCCGGAGCTGCATCGGGCCCGGTCGGTGCAGGGGTCGAAGGCATGCCGACGATTTCGTTCTCGCGCATGTACGCGTCCATCTCTTTCCAGCCGGCAAACACGGACGCTTTGCCCGCCTTGGGGTTGGACCTGAAGCAGTCTTCGACACTGCGCACCGCGTGGCGGCAGGCGCTGCCGATGGCACGGCCCTCGGCCTCTTTTTTCTCGGCAATTTGCGAAGCCGTCTCGATGCCCAGCAGGTCGCAGCCGGCCAGCAGGCTGGTGGCGGTCAGGCAGAGGACAAGGGCGCTGTGTCGCATGGTGTTTCAGGCGGATGTGAGTCCTGTTTCGGCGGTTTTTCCGCCAACTTGATGCCTGGCTGTTGCGGACGTGCTCTTTGATAGGCCAAAAAAAAGGACCCGAAGGTCCTTTTTTTCGTGCGCGCCGATCACTCGCGCTCGCCGCCAAAGATGCCCAGCAGGGCCAGCAGGCTCTGAAAGATGTTGAACAGGCTGAGGTACAGGCCCAGGGTGGCGCTGATGTAATTGGTCTCGCCGCCGTCCACGATGCGCTTCAGGTCGTACAGCAGGTACAGGCTGAACACCACGATCGCCAGCGTGGCGATCACCGCCATGCCCACCGGGCTGCCCACGAACACGTTGACGATGGCGCCGACCATGATGGCCAGCGCGCCCACGAACAGCCATTGGCCCATGCCCGAGAGATCGCGCTTGATCACGGTCGAGAGGTTGGCCATGACCAGGAACACCCCGGCCGTGCCGCCAAACGCGGTCATGATCAGGCTGGAGCCGTTGCTGAAACCCAGCACCATCGCCAGCATGCGCGAGAGCATCAGGCCCATGAAGAAGGTGAAGGCCAGCAGCACCGGCACACCAGCGGCGGAGTTCTTGGTTTTTTCGATCGCGAACATGAAGCCGAAGGCGCCGCCCAGAAAGACGATCAGACCGACGAAGCCGGTCAGACCGGCGGTGATGCCGGTCTGCACCCCGACCCAGGCACCCAGCACGGTGGGCAGCATGGACAGGGCCAGCAACCAGTAGGTGTTGCGCAGCACCTTGTTGCGCTGGACAGCGGCGGTGCCGATGGCGGTGCCGAAGCGAGCGCCGGTTTGCATCTGTTCATTCATCGGG
>PNMN01000074.1 GCA_013823655.1 Comamonadaceae bacterium
AAAAACCGAACACGCAGTCCGGCTGCAGCGCCAGGATCTTGTCGATCTTGGCACTGAGAAACGCGCTCACCTTGGGCTTCTCATCGCGCGCCCGGCGCGGGCGCACCGTGTAGCCGCTGATGCCCACGATGCGCGCCTCCTGCCCCAGCAGGTAGAGCCACTCGGTGGTCTCCTCGGTCAGGCAGACGACGCGTTGCGGGCCCAGGCTCATAGCAAGGCCTCCGGCAAAAACAGCGCCGCCGCAGCCGCCGGGCTGGACACCATCCAGGCGTGGAAGTAGCTGGCGCGCAGCGCACCCTGCTGGTACACCGCCTCGCCCGATGCCACCGCACCACCGCGAGCGGAAACCGTGCACAGAACCGGTTCCAGCACCGTTTCGCAGCGCGAATAGTGGAAGGTGTGGCCGCGCAACTCGCCCGCCGCCAACGCCAGTTTCTGCGGCCCCAGCCCGACCAGCCGCGGCTGCATGCGCACCACGCCCGGCAGCAGACCCCACGCCGCGTGGCTCAGGCCCTGCTGGTCCACGATGGCGTCGAACAGCGCCATCATCCCGCCGCACTCGGCCCAGACCGGGCGCCCTGCGTCCACATGGGCCTTCAGGCTGTCGCGGCTCGCGTGGCTGGCCGACAGGGTCGCTGCGTGCAGCTCGGGGTAGCCACCGGGCAGCCAGACCGCATCGCAGGCGGGCACAGGCTCATTGAGCAGCGGCGAAAAGAAAACCACCTGCGCACCCAGCGCACGCACGGTGTCCAGGTTGGCGGTGTAGGTGAAGCAGAACGCCGCGTCGCGCGCCACGGCCACGGTGCGGTCGGCCAGCAGGGGCGCCACGGGCACACCCTCGGCAGGAGCCTCGAAGCTCACCGACCAGCGCGCGAGCGCGACCGGGTCCATCTGACCCAGCGGGGTGTCCAGCAGCGCATCGGCAGCGGCATCGAGCCGGGCCATGGCATCGGGCAACTCGCCCGCCACCGTCAGACCCAGGTGGCGCTCGGGCAATGTGAACGCGGGGTTGCGCATCACCGCACCCAGCCAGCTTGACGGTGATGCGTCGTCTCCCGCAGGCAGCGCCACGCGCAACATCTGCGCGTGGCGTTCGCTCGCCACGCGATTGGCCAGCACGCCGGCCCAGGGCAGGCCCGGGCGGTAGTGCTGCAGGCCAAAGGCCAGCGCGCCAAAGGTGCCGGCCATGGCCGACGCATCGATCACGGCCAGCACATGCAGGCCGAAGCGCTGCGCCAGATCGGCCGCGCTCGGGTCGCCATCGAACAGCCCCATGACCCCTTCGATCAGAATCAGGTCGCTGCTGGCAGCAGCCTCGTGCAGCCGCGCGCGGATGTCATCCTCGCCGTTGAGCCAGAGGTCCAGGTTGTGCACCGGGTGGCCGGTGGCCAGCTCCAGCCACATCGGGTCCAGAAAGTCCGGCCCGCACTTGAACGCCCGCACCCGCCGCCCGGCGCGCGCATGCTGGCGCGCCAATGCGGCGGTCACGGTGGTCTTGCCCTGGCCGGAGGCCGGGGCGGCGATCAGGATGGCCGGGCATCGGGCAACGGCAGTCACGGCAGTCACGGCAGCAGTCAGTCGTTCCAATGCAGTGACACAAACAAGTTGCGTCCAGGCGTGGTGAACCCATGGGCCAGCGAATAGGTCTTATCCGTCAGGTTGTTCAGACGCGCTTGAACGCTGAGGTCCTTGCTGAGTTTGTAGCTTGTTCCCACATTCAACAAACCATAGCCCGGCAGGGTGACGCGGCCGGGGAACTGAGTGTCTTCACGGTTGCTGGACAGTCGAACTTCTGCATACGACTTCCAGGCCCCATGCCGATGGCTCGCTTGTGTGCGCAACACATTGCGCGCCACCCGGGTGACACGATCATGGCTGGGCTTCAAACGGGGATCGGCGTGGTCATAAGAAACCGACAGTGCCGTCGGCCCCCAGGATTGGTCCAGCGACAAGGTGACGCCCTTGAGCACCGCCAGATGGGACTGAACGTTGGTGGCGGGGGTGATGAAGCCTTCCACTTTGTTCTGGTAGATCACCGCGCTGGCCCGTGTACTGCCTTGCTGGTATCGCAGCCCGAACTCCTGCGCCTTGCCCTTTTGAGGCGTCAGAGACGGATTGCCAAAACCAGGGAAATACAACTGGTTGAAGCTGGGAGCCTGGAAGGTGGTGCCAACGCTACCGAGCAACCTGAACTGCTCGTTGAGCTTGTAGCCCCCTGACAGCGCCCAGTTCGTGAAACTGCCAAATTGGGAGTTGCGATCACGCCGAACCGTGGCCAGGGCGTCCCAGGCATCACGCTTGAGCGCGTAGGAAGCCGCCAATCCGTGCACCTTTCGCTGGGAAACTGTGTAAGCGGTGCTGCTGTCCACCTCGTCCTCACGCTGCTCGGCGACCAAACTCACCAGGCCTCTGGCAAAGCGAATGTCGTTTTGCCAAACCCATTGGGAGCGTGTGGTGTTGAACCGGCTGTCTCCGGCTGGAGCACCGTCACTCAGCCGCCAATACCGGCTGACGGACACGTCTTTCGAACGGCCAGCGGTCATGACGGAGGACCAGTCGTCAGTCCACTGCGCAGACCATTTCAACACCTGCTGCTCCAGTTTCGGCTGGGCCACAGCGCGGGCGGTGGTGGCATTCAAACCCAGCGGGTTGGGAAAAGGTGCGCTGTCAAAATCGTATTCACCATCACTCAGAAGCACTTGTGCCGAAACTGCGTGGTAGCGGTTGATCTGATGCCTCAGGCTGGCATCCAGGCTGGTGTAGTCGAAACCATCGACATCGGCATTGAAACCAAAAGCACCAGGGTTCTTGACGTTCAGCCCCTTGGCTTTTTCGTGGCTTGCACCAAGACTGTAGCCCCAGGCGCCCGTTTGACCCAGCAAGGATGCGCCGAGTTTGCGCTGACCATCGCTGCCCACACCGACCGAGGCCGAACGCTGCACCCCCTCCTGCCGCTCTCGGGTGAACACCTGAATCACACCGCCCACCGCATCGGGCCCATAAAGGGCTGCCGCCGCACCACGCAGCACCTCGACCCGTTCTATGCGATCAAGCGGCAGGTTTTCAAGCGAATAGCCACCCGTTGTGGCCGACCCTACCCGCACGCCGTTGATCAGCAGGATGGTCTGCGAAGACGTCGCACCCCGCAAAAACACACCGGCGCTGGAGCGGTAGCTGCCGCTGGAGCTGACCTGTGCGCCGGGCACATTCGCAAGCACGTCGATCAGCGACTGCATGCCCGCCTGCTCAAGCTGCACGCGATCAATGATGGAAACGTCAGCCAGCACATCAGTCAGGGGCTGCGCGACGCGCGTGGCCGTGACCACGGTTTCAGGCAGGGTGTTTGTGGATTGGGCCAAGGCTGGAAAAGCAGCGGCGCAGGACAGGGACAGCACGGTCAGGCGTGCGGAAAAAACGCGGGATTTCATAAAGATGATGAACACAGACAGGTGCCCTCGCCGTCTTCCCCGACAGCGCATGGGCGTCACGACGGCGCGCCCAATTGCGGACGCACCACCACCTCGTTGGCCGGTATCCGGGCTGGCAGAGCGACCTTCATCACCTTCCCAGGAACTTGGCAGTACCCAGTGGTTGTGAGACGAAAGCGGAGTGGCCTGAAGACCTCAGGCATCTCGTCTGCTTACCGTTGCGGGGGCAGCGCAGGTTAGGTCCGTTCGTGTGAACTTGTCCCTCCTGCTTCCCGTTGAACTGCGGCATGTGAACCACACCGCGAGCACCAACGGCTGGCATTCTAAGCCCGGGGGACTTGCGGGAACCCTACAATGTGAAATCAACCTGTCACCACCATGGCCGACCCCAAGCACCTTGACCAGATCACCGAGCGCGTGGAGCGTTTGCTGCTGCGCCACGAGGAACTGCAGCGCACCAACACGCTGTTGCATCAACAGGTGCTGGCCCTGCAGACCGAGCGCGATTCGCTCAAGTCGCGCCTGAACGCGGCGCGCGCGCGCATCGACACCCTGCTCGACCGTCTGCCCGCCACCGTCGACGGTCACCGCAAGGACAGCGCATGAACAAACCGGCAACCAAGCAGATCGAGGTCCAGATCATGGGGCAGAGCTACCTGCTCGCCTGCCCGGTGGGTGGCGAGTCGGCGCTGCTCGACGCGGTGGAGCGCGTGGACACCGCCATGTGCCGCATTCGCGATGCCGGCAAGGTGAAGGCGCGCGACCGCATCGCGGTGCTGGCCTCTCTGAACCTGGCGTTTGAACTCTCGCAAAAAGAGTCGCAGCAGTTCGAGCAGTCGTCCTTCGGCCAGACCGAAACGGCAGCGTTGACCGAATCGGCACAGCCACTGGACAACCACATCGACCCGCTCGCCCAGGCCCGCATCGACGAGCTGATCCGTCGGCTCGACAACACCCTGGGCAACGACGGCCAGTTGCTCTGACCAACCCGAAGAAAACAAGGTTTTTTTCTGGACCAGCGGTCCGCACAGCCGCCGCACAGCGCCTACAATTTGAACCGTCTGCAGTGCGCGCCGGGCTTTATATTTCCTTGAACCAATGCTCCATGAGCACGGGCTTGGTACATTGCCTGACGGGTGTGAGCATCTCGCGTCAGATGAACCCGAAGTCACGCTGCCCTGGCCCACCTGAACCCCGGTTCAGGATGACGGTCCGGCGGCACTTGCAGACACCTATTCGAACACACCCCCCTGCGCCGCTTCGCGTCTTCCCCCCTCTCCTGCGGGAGGGGGGACGCAGCCAGTGGCCCGGCGGAGCCGGTTCCACGGCTGCTCTCGCCTGGGACATCTTCTTCGGCTGCGCTCCCTCTTCAGTTTTCCCATGATCCTTGAACCTCTGCTGATCGTCGAGCTGGCGGTGCTCGGCCTGTGCACCGGCTTTCTGGCCGGCCTGCTGGGCATCGGTGGCGGCATGATCATGGTGCCCTTCATCACGGTGATTCTTTCGGGACGCGGTGTCGCTCCCGATCTCTCGATCAAGATGGCCATCGCCACCTCCATGGCCACCATCATCTTCACCTCTGTCTCCAGCGTGCGTGCGCACCACCAGCGGGGTGCCGTGCGCTGGGACATCGTCCAGCGCCTGGCACCCGGCATCGTGCTCGGTGCGGCCATCGCCAGCCTGGGGGTGTTCGCGGTGTTGCAGGGTTCGTGGCTGGCGCTGGTGTTTGCCGCTTTCGTCGGCTTTTCGGCCACGCAGATGCTGCTGGACAAGAAACCCAAGCCCACGCGCACCTTGCCCGGCACGGCGGGCCAGATCGGCGCTGGCACCGCCATCGGCTTTCTTTCCGGGCTGGTCGGAGCGGGTGGTGGTTTCGTCAGCGTGCCGTTCATGACCTGGTGCAACGTGGCCATCCACAACGCGGTGGCCACCAGCGCGGCACTGGGCTTTCCCATCGCGCTGGCCAATGCCATGGGGTATGTTTTTTCGGGCCAAGGAGTGGCCGGTCGGCCCGAGGCTTCGCTGGGTTACGTGTACCTGCCCGCGCTGCTGGTGATCGCCATCGCCAGCGTGCTGATGGCGCCGCTGGGCGTGAAGGCGGCCCATGCGCTGCCGGTCAAGTCGCTCAAACGGGTGTTTGCCGGCATCCTGTATGTGCTGGCCGCCTACATGCTCTACAAAGGGCTGTCGGTCTGAAGGGCTGTGAGCCCCCAAGCGGGCTCCCGACTCTGGCGGGAGCCCGGGGCTCCACCGCTGCGCGGGTCGCTGCCCCCAAAGGGGTGTGGTCTTGCTTGGGACGGCCCTGCGCTGCGACCAGTGGCATTCCAACTCAGACTGTGAGCTGAACGCTCGACACCACGATGCCGTCTTCGTCGGCATAGAGCCAGTCGCCCGGCCGCACCCACACCCCCTGGATCTGAATCGCCACGTCGCGCTGGCCATTCTGCTTGCGTTCGGTGGGCAGCGGCATGGATGCCAGCGCACGAATGCCCACCGCGCTGTCGCGCAGTTCGGCCACGTCGCGCACGCAGCCGTCGATCACCACACCCGCCCACCCATTGCGCGCGGCGGCCGCGCCGAGGTTGCCGCCCAACAGGGCGCGACGCAGCGAGCCGCCCCCATCGACCACCAGCACCCGGCCCTCGCCCGCACTCTCCACCGCCTGCTTCACCGGCGTGTTGTCCTCAAAGCATTTCACCGTCACCACGGGACCGGCAAAACGCGGCACCGCACCGAAGTCACGGAACACCGGCGGCAAGACCCGGAAGGCGTCCGAGCCATCATTTTTGTGAACATCACACAGATCACAGCAGGCAAAGAGGGGAGAGAAAGACATGGGATTGAACTCGCTTCCGAGCGTTGAACAAGAGAGCTGATTCTGAGCATGCACGCTCGCTCTGACGGGTGGCTTTCGGTCACCAGCCCTTCAAGTGTTGTTTTCCCGGCCCATTGCCCACGCGCGCCCTATGAAAACCTGCAAAAAACCTGCGCACCCTCCTTGGAATGCGCAGGCAACTCCATTAGCATGCGAGACACCAGTGAGGAAGCGCGTTTTCTGCTGGTCAATGTTCCACTTCTAGAAGGAAAACCAACCATGGCAACTGCAAAAAAAGCTCCCGCTAAAAAAGCGGCTCCCGCGAAGAAGACCGCACCTGCACCCAAAGCGGCTCCTGCGAAGAAAGCGGCTCCTGCGAAGAAGGCCGCTGCGACCAAGAAAGCTGCCGCTCCTGCGAAGAAGGCCGCTGCTCCGGCCAAGAAGGCCGCTGCTCCTGCGAAGAAGGCCGCTCCGGCGAAAAAAGCCGCCCCGGCCAAGAAGGCCGCTCCGGCGAAAAAGCGCACCCCCAACGCCGCCTTCATGAAGGCCATGACCCCCAGCGCCGCGCTGGCCGCCATCGTTGGCAACAGCCCGCTGCCCCGCACCGAGGTGACCAAGCAGGTCTGGGCCTACATCAAGAAGAACAAACTGCAGGACGCCGTGAACAGGCGCATGATCAACGCCGACGCCAAGCTGAAGGAAATCTTCAAGAAGGCCCAGGCTTCGATGTTCGAAATGACCAAGATGATCAACGAACACCTGAAATGATCAGGCGCGGGAGGTTGTGCCTCAGACCATGCCCTCCCACCCAAAGAACCGCTCTCCGGAGCGGTTCTTTTTTGCCCGTCCCCCACCCGCCGATCCGGGAAAGTGCCGATCCGTCGGCCATCAGCGCGTGCCGTCGGGCGGCGCGGCACCGCACGCCCGAAGCAACCCGGTCGCATGACGACACACCGACCCGCTGCACGTTGTTCGCCCACCGGACGCAAAAGGCCTGCAGCACCCGACAAATGTGAGAGACTGGTACCGAAGACTTACCCCAGATGAGGTATGACAGACCAAGCCCCACCCCCCAATATCGGCCCTCCTGACGGGCGCGGCGCGCAGTCGCTTCTGTCATTGCCACTGGAGGAAAACAAGGTGGTGCTGGTGGTCGACCTGGTGGAGTCGGTGCGGCTCATGGCCGCCCATGAAGCAGCGGTGGTGGACCACTGGCACCGCTTCATGCGGCACGCCCGGACGGTGGTCCTGCCGCAATGGCGCGGTCGCCTCGTCAAGAGCCTGGGCGACGGCCTGCTGGCCGAATTCAACCGCGCTTCGGATGCCGTGTGCGCCGCCCTGGCCTTGCACCGCTTCTTCCAGCCCGTCAACGCCGACCTGCCCGAACCCCAGCGCCTGTACCTGCGCGCAGGTCTGAACGGCACCCACCTGTACGTGGACGTCGGCGACGTGTACGGCCACGGCGTGAACCTGGCGGCGCGCTTGGCTTCTCTGGGCGGCCCGGGGGAAACAGTGGTCACTGCCAACGTTTGCGACGGCATCATCGACGGCGTCGACGGTGTTCTCGAAGACATGGGCGAGAGTTACCTCAAGCACTGGCCCGAACCGGTGCGCACCTGGCGCGTCTGGCCGGCCGACAGCGCGGGCGCTGCCGTGCCCAAGGTCTCGCTGCCACCCGCACAGGAGGACCTGCGCCCGACCATTGCCGTCATTCCGCTGGACTGCCGGGGCGGCCAGGACGAGCACCAGGTGATCGGTGAGCTGATTGCCGACGGCGTGATCGCCCAGCTCTCGCGCAGTCGGCAGATGCGCGTGATCTCGCGCCTGTCCACCACCGCCTTCCGCGGTCGGGGTGCGCAACTGAGCGAGATCCAGGCGCATCTGGGTTCGGGCTATGTGCTCAGCGGCAACTACAGCATGGCGGGCGACCGCCTGGTGGTGATGGCCGAACTGAGCGACGCGCGCCGCAGCGACGTGGTCTGGGCCGACCGCGTGGTGGGCAGCATTGCCGACCTGCTGCAGGCCGACAGCCAGCTGATCCGCGAACTGACCGACCGGGCCAGCGAAGCGCTGCTGGACGACACCGTGCAGCGCGCCACCGTGCTGCCCTGCCCCCAGCTGGACAGCAATGCGCTGCTGCTGGGCGGCATCGCGCTCATGCACCGTTCCACCGCACGCGACCTGGACCGCAGCCGCGAACTGCTGGACGCCGTGACCGAGCGCCACCGCCGCGTGGCCACCCCCTGGGCCTGGATGGCCAAGTGGCACATCCTCAACATCATCCAGGGCCGCAGCCCCGACGCGCCCACCGAATTCCGCGAGGCCATCCAGATCGCCGACCGCGCACTCGACCTGGAACCCCACAGTTCGCTGGCGCTGGCCATCAAAGGCCATGTGCAATGCCACCTGGGCACCCAGCTGGACGAATCGCGCCAGTTGCTGCTGCAGGCTACCGAGGTCAACCCCAACGACCACAACGCCTGGCTCTACGCCGGCTTCTGGTCCACCATGTGGGGCGATCCGGCCGACGCGGTGCGCGAGTCCGAAAAGGCGCTCGAACTCTCGCCGCTGGACCCGCAGCGGTTTTTCATTGAGATGCTGGTGGCGCACAGTTACTTTGCCGGGAATCAACTGGACAAGGCTGTCGCACTCTGCAACCAGTCCCTGAAGCGCAACCGCTACTACCTGGCTACGCTTCGTGTGCTCATGGCCAGTCTGCATGAGCTTGGGCGGGATGAAGAAGCCCGGACTGTGTTTCAGTCTCTGCATCAACTACAACCCGACATGACGATCGCCAGGTTTTTGGGCTATGGAAGCAGTTGTTTGGCACGACAACGGGTAGCGTCCGCCATGCGTGCGATGGGAGTGCCATAGACTTTGGCCTGGCATTTCTCGATGAACAGCAATCACAACCCGTAAGGAGCTGATAGTGAGTATCAACGGTGGCTTTGGTGGCTTTGGTGGCTTTGGCGGCTTTGGCGGCTTTGGCGGGTTTGGTGGGTTTGGTGGTTTCTCTGGTCCTGCACCGGCGGAAACTGCGGAAGCGCTGGTACTGTCACGCAACGCCATTGGCGGCCCCTTCGAGGGCCCGCTCGTCGACCCCCGATCTCCTTCTTTCGACGACCCAGCCAACCTCGCTCTCTGGGCCGATGGCCCCCGCCTGACCGCCTGCTTGAGCGAATTGGTGGAAGGCCTGCACTTCAGCGCCCACAAGGGCAAGGCCGGCCTGCACTTCATCGAGCTGGGCACCAAAGGCTGCACCCAGCACAAGCTGCTCGATCTGGACGCGCCGGGCCGGGACCTGCTCAAGGCCCAGATGGAACTGGTGGCCGCCTACGCCGACCTGCGCGGTGACCGGGGGGCGGAAATCCTCTCGCAAATCGGCCTGCCCGTGCCCTTCTGGGCCGCCATCACCGGCCTGCTGGAACACCGCCACAAGAAGACGCTGCAGTTGCTCGCCATGGCCTTTGCGCTGGCCAACCAGGTGGAAATGCGCTTCAAGCAGATCTTTGCCGTGGTGCGCCCGGTGGAGCTGTCGCCGCAGATCCAGCCCATGATCGCCACCCCCGGCCACGGCGCCTACCCCAGCGGCCACGCCACCGAGGCCTTCATCGCCGCCACGCTGCTCAATGCCCTGCTGCGCGCCGCCCGCCCGGGTAAAAAGCACAAAGACGGCAACGACGCCACCGCAGTGCAACTGCAGCGCCAAGCCTACCGCATCGCGGTCAACCGCACGGTGGCGGGCGTTCATTACCCGGTGGATTCGGCCGTGGGCCGGGTACTGGGCACGCTGCTGGGCGAGTTCCTGGTGGGCCGCTGCACCGGGGGCAAACTGCGCGAGCGGGCCTTTGCGGGCAGCACCTACAGCGGCCCTGGTGGCAGCGCCCGCGACTTCGACCTGGCCGACTCCATCGACAACGGCCAGGCGGGCAGCCAGGTGGGCGCCGCCTTCGCCCTGCCCGAAGGTCCGCTCATGGCCTGGCTGTGGACCGAGGCGCTCAAGGAATGGGCATGAGCGCAGCGCCGGGCCGTTCCCAAGCCAGCTCGCACCGCAGCCCGCAGGGCGAAGGTACTCCAGTGAGCGCAGCGCCGGGCCGTTCCCAAGCCAGCTCGCACCGCAGCCCGCAGGGCGAAGGTACACCTGTGAGTCGGCGCAAGAAAGCGCCCGGCGCCGACTGGGCACCGCTGCCGCAGGGGCGCTTCACCGGCGTTGACTGGGCCGCTGCCGGTGCGATGGACCGGGCCGACCCCTACCTGGCCTGGGCCGAAGCCAGCGGCTTTGCCGGCTTTCGTGCGGCCAACGGCACCCAGGCCGACCCGCAGTGGCTGCCGCTGCTGATCGAGCTGCGCGTCGGCCACACGGTGGCCGATCTGCTGGCTGGCGCAGACCCCGACTGGCTGCAGCTGCCCCGTGTGTACCGGGACCTGGCGCCGGACCTGCGTTTTTGCACCGCCCGCGCGCGGCGCGGCTTTTTTGATGCCCTGCGCCCGGGTGGGCCGCTGGACGCGCTGGTGGCGCGGTACGACCTAGGCCTGCCGGTGGGGCATCACGCGCAGCCGCTGCCGCACCACGCGGCCGATGGCGCCCCACCAGCGCCCGGCCCGGCCCAGATCGGCGGCGACGTGATGGTGGTCATCGACAACGGTCTGGCGCTCGCGCACGCCGACTTTCTGAGCGGCGCGCAGCGCACCCGGGTGGCGGCGTTCTGGCGCCAGGATCAAACCCAGGGCCCGCACGGTCGTGCGGCCGCCACGTTGCGCCCCGTGCCGCTGGACCCGGCGCGCTGCGGTCCGGCGCCGGTCGACCTGGGCCACGGCCACGAACTGGACCAGGCGGCCATCCAGACCGCCATCGACGCCCATGTGCACCAGGGCCGGGTAGACGAAGACGGCCTGTACCGCCACTGGCAGATGTGGGAACAGCAGCACAGCGCCAACCACGGCACCCACGCGACCAGCCTGGCTGTCGGCCCCAACCTGTACACCCGCAGCATCGGCACCGAAGACCGCCCGCCCAACTGGCAGCCGGTGGGCGACGCGGCCTCGCGCGCCCACCTGGTGGTGGCGCAGCTGGACTGGGCCAGCGTGGCCGACAGTTCCGGCGGCGCCCTGACGGTGAGCATCATGGACGCGCTGGCCTGGGCGCTGGCGCGCTGCGCGGCAGACGCGCGCGTGACCATCAACCTCAGCTGGGGTGCGCTGGCCGGGCCGCACAACGGCAGCTCCCTGCTGGAGGTCGGCATGGCCGAGCTGATTAAAGCCAGTGGCCGCAACTGCCGCCTGGTGCTGCCGGCGGGCAATGCCTACCAGGCCCGCACCCACGCCAATGTGCGGCTCAAGAGCGAGCAGTCGGCCACGCTGCACTGGCGAGTGCAGCCCGACGACCACAGCCAGAGCTTTCTGGAACTGTGGTTTGCCGACCCGAAAGACGCGGCACAGCCTTTGGACGGCCTGGCGCTGCAACTGACGCCGCCCGGCGCCACCCAGGCCCTGCCTCCTGTGGCCATCGGCCAAAGCGGTGTCTGGCCCAGTGCTGAGGCAGCGCAGGCGGCCATCCTGTTTCCCCAGCGCAGTGCGCTGGGACACCCCGGCGTCTGCGCCCTGATCGCACTGGCCCCCACCGCCACGTGGTTCAAGGACGGCGTCACCACCCGCGCGGGCCGGTGGCAGGTCAGGATCGTCCATGAAGGCCAACGCAGCGTGGTGGCCGACGCCTACATCGAACGCGACGACGTGGCCCTGGGCGTCGCCGACACCGGGGCCCGGCAGAGCCACCTGGAAGACCGGCGCTACGACACCAGCGGCGGCCTGGGGGGCTTCATCGACCACCCGGACAACCCTTCGCTGGTGCGACGCAGCGGTACCTTCAATGACATCGCCACTGGCCCGGGCACGGTGTCGGTGGGCGGTGTCCGCTACTTTGCAAGCTGCATGGACCCGATGGCGCGCTACAGCCCACGCCAACCCGACCCCGACGCGAGCCGGCCCGAACGCGCCGACGTGCAGAAGGTGCCTGACCGCCTGGCTGTGAGCGACGAGCACGCCACCCTGTGGGGCGTGCGCGCGGCCGGCACCCGCAGCGCGGCTGCGGTGCGGCTGGTGGGCACCAGCATGGCGGCGCCGCAGGTGTCGCGCGACCTGCTCAACCGGCGCGCACACCCCTGAATCCGGCGATCACCAGCGCGCCGGCAGCGGCTTGAGCAGCCATATCCAGCGTTCGCGCACGGCGAGGTAGCCACCGGTTTCCAGGTCTTTGAGCAAGCGGCTCACCATTTCGCGCGAGCATGCCAGGTGTTGGGCCAGTTGCTGATGGGTCAGGCGTTCGCGCAGCGGGCGCTGACCCTGCGCGTCGGGCTCGTCGGCCAGCTGGTTGAGCAGGCGCACCAGACGGCCATAGACGTCGATCAGCGCGACGCTGCGGGCGCTCTCGGTGGCCAGGCGGGCGCGGCGGATCAGCCGGGCCATGAGCTCCAGCGCGAATTCGGGGTGCTCGGCGATGTAGGCCAGCAGCGTGGCGCGCGACACCACCGCGCAGGTGCTGGCTTCGGTGGCCTCCACATTGGCCGAGCGCGGCCCGCCGTCGAGCGACATTTCACCCACGTATTCGAGCGGGCCGTAGCTGCCGAGGGTGAGTTCCTTGCCGGCTTCATCGCCCAGGAAGGCGCGCAGGCGGCCTTGCAGCACGATGTAGAGGGTGTCGCCGGTTTCGCCCTCCTGGATCAGCA
>PNMN01000075.1 GCA_013823655.1 Comamonadaceae bacterium
TCTGGGTGTCGGCGATCCGGGGCCAACCCGAGACAGGCCGAAGAACGTCAGGCAACCTTGACCGTGATGCCGGTCAGACCATCCACACCGCCGGTCATGGTGTCGCCCCTGACGACCGCCGCCACACCCTCGGGCGTGCCGGTGTAGATCAGGTCGCCGGGCTGCAGTTCCCAGGCGTTGGACAGGTGTTCGATGGTTTCGGCCACATTCCAGAGGAGTTTGCTCACGTTGCTGCGCTGGCGCTCGGCGCCGTTGACCTGCACCCAGATGGCGGCGCGGGCGATGTCGCCCGCAAGCGCTGCGGGCGTGATCGGACCGATGGGGGCAGACTGGTCGTATCCCTTGCCGATGCACCAGGGGCGGCCCTGCTTTTTCATCTCGGTCTGCAGGTCGCGCCGCGTCATGTCCAGGCCAACGGCGTAGCCGAAGATGTGCCGGGCCGCGTCTTCGGCCTTGATGTCGCGGCCACCCTGGCCGATGGCCACCACGAGCTCGATCTCGTGGTGCAGGTTGGACGTGAGGCTGGGGTAGGGAATGACGGCGGTCTTGCCCGCCTCGGCGACCACGATGGCGTCCGCCGGTTTGAGAAAAAAGAACGGCGGCTCGCGCCCGCTGAAGCCCATCTCTTTGGCGTGTTCTTCGTAATTGCGACCGACGCAGTAGATGCGGTGCACCGGGAAGCGCTCGGCACGGCCCACCACGGGCACGGAAACCACTGCGGGCGGGGTAAAGACGTAACTCATGGCGACCTCTCGGGCTTGTTCAAGTGAAGTATAGGGAGCGCGGTGTGGAGCGCGGTGTGGCACTGGGCGAGCGGCAGCCGGTGTATCGTAGAAGCATGAAAACCGCAGACCGTGAGCCGACCCATCTCCCCGCGACCGCAGCCGTGACCGTGCCAGACGGCGGTCTCACGCTCAGGCGCGTGGCCATCGACACCTACCACGAAAACGTGGCCTACCTGCACCGCGACTGCGCGGTGGTCCGGGCCGAGGGCTTTCAGGCCCTGTCCAAGGTGGAGGTGCGGGCCAATGGCAAATGCATCCTGGCCACGCTCAATGTGGTGGACGATGCGTCCATCGTGGGCTGCAACCAGCTTGGCGTGTCGGAGGACGCGTTTGCCCAGCTGGAGGTGCCCGACGGCCACCCGGCCGCGATTTCGCAGGCCGAGCCGGCCGAATCGATTCCGGCGCTGTTTCGCAAGATCAACGGCGAACGTCTGACGCGCGAGGATTTCCGCGCCATCGTGCGCGACATCGCCCAGCTCCGCTATTCGAAGATCGAGCTGACCGCCTTTGTGGTGGCCTGCAACCGCAGCGAGCTGGACCGTGAAGAGGTGTTTTTCCTCAGCGAAGCCATGGTGGCCAGCGGCCGACGGCTCGACTGGCACGCGTCACTGGTGGTGGACAAGCACTGCATTGGCGGCATACCGGGCAACCGCACCTCGATGCTGGTGGTGCCCATCGTCGCCGCCTACGGGCTGGTGTTTCCCAAAACCTCGTCGCGCGCCATCACCTCGCCCGCCGGCACGGCCGACACCATGGAGGTGCTGGCCAAGGTGGAGCTGCCGTTCCAGCAGCTCACCGGCATCGTGCGCGATCACCACGGCTGTCTGGCCTGGGGCGGTACCGCGCACCTCTCGCCGGCCGACGACGTGCTGATCTCGGTGGAGCGACCGCTCAACCTCGACTCGCCGGGGCAGATGGTGGCGTCCATCCTGTCCAAGAAGGTCGCGGCCGGCGCGACCCACCTGGTGCTCGACATCCCCATCGGTCCCACGGCCAAGGTGCGCTCCATGCCCGAGGCGCAGCGCCTGCGCCGCCTGTTCGAATACGTGGCGCAGCGCATGCACCTGTCGCTGGACGTGGTGATCACCGATGGCCGCCAGCCGATTGGCCGCGGTATCGGACCGGTGCTGGAGGCGCGCGATGTGATGCAGGTGCTGGAGAACCACCCCGACGCGCCCAACGACCTGCGGCAGAAGTCGCTGCGGCTGGCCGGTCGCCTGATCGAATGCAGCCCAGACGTGCGCGGCGGTGACGGCTTCGGCATCGCGCGCGACATCCTCGATTCGGGCCGCGCACTGGCGCAGATGCAGGCCATCATCCAGGCCCAGGGATCGCACGGCTTTGACCACCAGCACCCGGCACTGGGCGCGCTCTCGCTGGAGGTGACGGCGCCGCAGGCGGGCCTGGTCACGGCAATCGACAACCGGCAGATTGCGCACATCGCGCGGCTGGCCGGTGCGCCCAAGGTGAAAGTGGCGGGCGTGGATCTGCGGGCCAAGCTGGGTGAGAGCGTGCAGGCCGGTGAGGTGCTGTACCGGGTGCACGCCAGTTACCCGGCCGATCTGGAGTTCGCCCGTCAGGCGGTGGCCCGATCCAGCGGCTACAGCATCGGCGAAGCGGGGCAGCTGCCCCATGTTTTTGTGGAATTCTGATGAGCACGATCACCCCCGCATCCACCAGCGGCACGCTGCTGTGTTTTGAAGACGAGCAGCCGATTGCCCAGGCTGCGGCCAGGGCGGCAGGCCTGACGCTGGCGGTGATCCAGCGCCACCGCTTCCCCGACGGCGAACTGCGCCTGCGCCTGCCCGAGGCGCTGGCGCCACGGGTGGTGATCTGGCGCGGTCTGCACCAGCCGAACGAAAAGATCGTCGAGCTGCTGCTGGCCGCACCCACCGCGCGCCAGCTCGGTGCGCGCCACCTCACGCTGGTGGCGCCGTACCTGGCCTACATGCGGCAGGACATCGCGTTCAACCCCGGCGAGGTGGTGAGCCAGCGCGTGCTGGGGGCCTGCCTGGCCAGGCTGTTCGACGCCGTGATCACGGTGGACCCGCACCTGCACCGAGTGACCACGCTGCAAGAGGCGGTGCCGGTCCAGGACGCGGTGGTGCTCAGTGGTGCCCCGCTGCTGGCCGATTTCATTGCCAGCCAGCGCAAGGACGTGCTCTTGATCGGTCCCGATGAAGAGTCCCGGCAATGGGTGGCGCAGGCCGCTGCGCGCCACGGCTGGACCTGTGGCGTGTGCCGCAAGACGCGCCATGGCGACCGCCATGTGGACATCGAGCTGCCCGATCTGCCGGGTTCACCGTTTGCCGGGCGCACCGTGGTGCTGATGGACGACATGGCGAGCTCGGGCCACACGGTGGCGCAGGCGGCGCGGCTGCTGAACGCCGCCGGGGCGGCTTCGGTGGACGTGGCGGTGACGCATGCGCTGTTTGCCGCCGGTGCGGTGCAGCTGATCCGCCAAGCCGGTGTGGGCCAGATCTGGAGCACCGATTGCATTCCCCACGCCAGCAACGCGGTGAGCATCGTGCCGGTGGTGGCGGATGCGTTGCGGGCCCGGCAGACGCGTCTGGCCAGTGTTTGATCCGGGTCAAGAAGTCGTGCACTTGGCTGGACAAGCGACCCCGATCCGGAGGACCATTTTGTCTCCAGTCAATGAGCCGCGTCGGTCCGTTCGCATCGGACACCGCTGGCTTCCGCCCATCGGAGACCACAGTGAACACAAGGATCCAGAAATCGGCTTTATCGCTGGGGCCTGCGCCGCACCTGCTGGACCACGCCGCCAGCGTGGCGCAATTCACCTGGGACGCTGCTCGCGCGTGGCTCGACGGTCTGCCCGGTGGTGCTGGCCTGAACATCGCCTTTGAGGCGGTGGACCGCCATGTGCTGCATGGCCGTGGCGACAAGACCGCCATCCGCTGGATCGGCAAGGGCGGTGAACGCCAGGAACTGAGCTACGCCGACCTGGCGCAGGCCAGCAACCAGTTTGCCAACGCGCTGGAAAGCCTGGGTGTGATGCCCGGCGAGCGGGTGTTTGTGCTGATGGGGCGCCTGCCCGAACTGTATGTGGCGGTGCTCGGTGCGCTGAAAGCGCGCTGCGTGGTGACGCCGCTGTTTTCGGCCTTCGGCCCCGAGCCCATCGTCACCCGCGCCGAGATGGGCGACGCGCGCGTGCTGGTGACCACGCCCGAGCTGTATCAGCGCAAGATCCGCGATGTGCGGGAGCGCCTGCCGGGGCTCAAGCATGTGATCGTGGTGGGCGCCGTGCCGGCCGACGAGCCCGGCGTGCACCCCTGGGGCGTGCTGGTGTCGCCGGCCTCCACGCAGTACACGATCGGACCCACCGATCCCGAGTCCATGGCTTTGCTGCATTTCACCAGCGGCACCACCGGTCGGCCCAAGGGTGCGGTGCACGTGCACGAGGCGGTGCTGGCGCACGCGATGACGGGCCGCTACGCGCTGGACCTGCACGACGACGACGTGTTCTGGTGCACCGCCGACCCGGGCTGGGTCACCGGCACCAGCTACGGCATCATCGCGCCGCTGGTCTGTGGCGTGACCAATGTGGTGGTCGAGGCCGAGTTCGATCCGCAGACCTGGTACGGCGTGCTGGAGCGCGAGCGCATCACCGTCTGGTACACCGCGCCCACCGCCATCCGCATGATGATGAAGCTCGGCGCCGAGGCGCTGCAGGGGCACGACCTGTCGGCGCTGCGCTTCATGGCCAGCGTGGGCGAGCCGCTGAATCCCGAGGCGGTGCTCTGGGGCCTCAAGGCGTTTGGCCTGCCGTTCCACGACAACTGGTGGCAGACCGAAACCGGCGGCATCATGATCGCCAACTGTGCGGCCATGGACATCAAGCCCGGCTCCATGGGCAAGCCCTTGCCCGGCATCACCGCCGCCGTGGTGCGCCGAGGGGCCGACGGGCATGTGGAGTGCATCGAAGAACCCGATGTGGACGGTGAGCTTGCGCTCAAGGCGCCCTGGCCGTCGATGATGCGCGGCTACCTGCACGAGGACGAGCGCTACCGCAAATGTTTCGTCGATGGCTGGTACCTCACCGGCGACCTCGCACACCGCGACGCCGACGGCTACTACTGGTTCGTCGGCCGGGCCGACGACGTCATCAAGTCGGCCGGGCATTTGATCGGGCCGTTCGAGGTGGAGAGCGCGCTGATGGAGCACCCGGCGGTGGCCGAGGCGGGCGTGATCGGCATTCCCGACCCCATGGCGGGCGAGGTGGTCAAAGCCTTTGTGGCGCTCAAGCCCGGCTTTGAAGCCGGCGAGACCCTGCGGCGCGATCTGCTCGGCCATGCGCGCAAGCGGCTGGGGGCGGCGGTGGCGCCCAAACAGATCGATTTTCGCGACAACCTGCCCAAGACGCGCAGCGGCAAGATCATGCGCCGCCTGCTCAAGGCGCGCGAGCTCGGCCTGCCCGAGGGCGATCTGTCGACGCTGGAAAGCGATGAAAAGAAGGGTGCGACATGACCGACAAGCTCCACCTCGACCGCGCCCACCTGCACCACCTGTACCGCGAGATGCTGCGCATCCGCCGCTTTGAGGCCAAGTGCGTCGAGCTTTACCAGGCGCAGAAGATCCGGGGCTTTTTGCACCTGTACGACGGCGAGGAGTCGATCGCGGTCGGCGTGATGGACGCGCTGGAGCCGCGCGACGCGGTGCTGTCCACCTACCGCGAACACGGCCACGCGCTGGCGCGCGGCGTGCCCATGGCGCCGCTCATGGCCGAGATGCTGGGCAAGCTCGAAGGCTGCTGCCGCGGGCGCGGTGGTTCCATGCACCTGTTCGACGGCGCGCGCCGCTTTTACGGCGGCAACGCCATCGTCGGCGGTGGCCTGCCGCTGGCCGTGGGCATTGCCATGGCCGACAAACAGTTGCAGCCCGGCGCGGTGACGGCCTGTTTTTTTGGCGAGGGCGCGGTGGCCGAAGGCGCCTTCCACGAAAGCATGAACCTGGCGGCCATCTGGAAGCTGCCACTGCTGTTCGTGTGCGAGAACAACCTCTACGCCATGGGGGTTCCGCTGGCCGATTCGGAGTCGCAGACCGAGCTGTACCGCAAGGCCGAGGCCTACCGCATGGCGGCGGCCCAGGTGGACGCGATGGAGCCGGTGCAGATGGCCGCTGCCGCGCGCCGTGCGGTGGAGCATGTGCGCGCTGGCCACGGCCCGTATTTCCTCGAATGCCGCACCTACCGCTTTCGCGCGCATTCGATGTTCGACACCCAGGCCTACCGCGCCCGCGAAGAGATCGAGGACTGGAAACACCGCGACCCGATCACCCGCCTGCGCCACTGGATGGACGACAACCACCGGATCAGCGCGGACGAGTCGGCGGTGATCGATGCCGCCATCCAGGCCGAGATCGACGCCGCGGTGGCCTTTGCCGAGGCCGGCACGCTGGAGCCGGTGGACCAGCTGGAGCGCTTCGTGCTCATGGATTCCGTGGTGCAGGAGGCACAGCCATGAGCACCACCATGACCCGGATGACCTACCGCGAAGCCTGCAAGCAGGCGATCCGCGACGCGCTGCGGGCCGATTCCCGCTGTTTCGTGATGGGTGAGGATGTGGGCAAGTACGGCGGCTGCTACGCCGTCACCAAAGGCCTGCTGGAAGAATTCGGTCCCGCGCGCATCGTCGACACGCCGCTGGCCGAGGTCGGCTTTGTGGGCGCCGGTGTGGGCGCTGCGCTGGCCGGGCTGCGGCCCATTGTCGAGATCATGACCTGCAACTTCAGCCTGCTCGCGCTGGACCAGATCATGAACAACGCCGCCACCATCCCGCACATGTCGGGTGGGCAGTTCGCCGTGCCGCTGGTGATCCGCATGGCCACCGGCGCCGGGCGCCAGCTGGCGGCGCAGCACTCGCACAGCCTGGAGGGCTGGTTCGCTCACATCCCCGGGCTCAAGGTGCTGGTGCCCGCCACGGTGGAAGACGCGCGCCACATGCTGGCCGCCGCGCTGGCCGACCCCAACCCGGTGCTGATCTTTGAACACATCGTGCTCTACAACACCGAAGGCGAGCTGGACCCTGCGGTCAGCGCGGTGGACATTGAACACGCGCGCGTGCGCCGACCGGGCCGGGACGTCAGCCTCGTGACCTACGGCAACAGCCTGCCGAAGTGCCTGGCGGCGGCGCAGCAGCTGGCGGGCGAGGGCATCGAGGCCGAGGTGATCGACCTGCGCGTGCTGCGGCCACTGGACACCGCCACCGTGATCGAGTCGCTCACCCGCACGCACCGCTGCGTGATCGTCGATGAGGGCTGGAAGAGCGGCTCGATTTCGGCCGAAATCGCGGCCCGGCTGGCGGAAGATGCGCTCTACGAGCTCGATGCGCCGGTGCGCCGGGTGTGCGCCCGCGAGGTGCCGGTGCCCTACGCCGAGCACATGGAAATGGCCAGCTTGCCGCAGGTGCCGGACATCGTGGCCGCAGCGCGCAGCCTGGTGAAAGCGGGGTAGGGCGCATGGCCGACTTTCTGATGCCCGCGCTGGGCGCCGACATGGAGACCGGCCAGGTGGTGCAGTGGCTGGTGCAGGCCGGTGCCCGCGTCAAGCCGGGCGACGTGGTGGCGGTGGTCGAGACCCACAAAGGCGCCATCGACGTGGAGTGTTTTCTGGACGGCGTGATCGGCGATCTGGCACCGATTGGCGAGCATCTGCCGGTGGGCGCGGTGCTGGCGCGGGTGAGCGTGGCGGGTGCAGCCGCTGCGCCTGCGGTCGCGCCGCTCGCCCCACCGGCGAAGGCAGTGCCGCTGGCGCCACCGGTCGTTGCCGCTGCGGCGCCCACCCGGCAGGCCGAGCCGTTGACCACGCCCCGGCGCGCCCTGGTCAGCCCCGCCGCGCGCCGCCGTGCGCAAGCGCTCGGCCTGCAGCCGCAGGCCTTGCGCGGCACCGGCGCCGCTGGCGCGGTCACGCTGGCCGATGTGGAACGGGCCGCGTTGGCACCGCCGCCCTCGGTCGTGCCAAGCACGCCTTCGCTGCGGCCCAAGCCCGGCGGCTTCGACGCCGCCCAGATGCGCCAGGCCATTGCGGCGGCCATGGGCCGGTCCAAGCGCGAGATCCCGCATTACTACCTGGCTGAAACCATGGATTTCGCGGCGGCGCAGGACTGGCTCGACACCTGGAACCGCGAGCGGCTGCCGCCAGACCGGCTGCTCAGCGCGGTGCTGCTGCTCAAGGCCACGGCGCTGGCGCTGCGCGAGGTGCCGCAGCTCAACGGCTTCCACGAGAACGGGCAGTTCCGCCCCGGCGACGGCATCCACATCGGCTGGGCGATCGCGCTGCGCGGCGGGGGTCTGGTGGCGCCGGCCATCCACCACGCCGACCAGAAGACCCTGCCCGAACTCATGAGCGCGCTGCGCGACCTGGTGCAGCGCGCGCGCGCCGGCGGACTGCGCAGCTCCGAACTCACCGACCCGACCATCACCGTCTCCAGCCTGGGCGAGCGCGGGGCCGAAGGCGTGTGGGGCGTCATCTACCCGCCGCAGGTGGCCATCGTCGGCTTCGGGCGCGTGCTGACAAGGCCATGGGTGGTGGCCGGGCAGGTGCTGCCGCGCCCGGTGGTCAGCGCCAGCCTGGCGGCCGACCACCGCGCCAGCGACGGCCACCTCGGCGGCCAGTTGCTGGTGGCCATTCACCGCGCCTTGCAAACACCTCAAACACTCTGAACCGGGAACACACCATGACTCCAGCCGACATCCGACAGCTCGCCGCCGAGGTCATGGCGGGCATCGCGCCCGAAGTGGACCTGAGCACCGTGGCCGACCACGAAGACCTGCGCGACGCCCTGGACCTCGACTCCATGGACTTTCTCAACTTCATCATCGGCCTGAGCCAGGTCAGCGGTGTGCCGATTCCCGAGAGCGACTACCCCAAGCTGTTCACGCTGCAGGGGCTGGTGGCGTATCTGGTACTCCGACACAGGGATTTCGAAACATGAAAGCGCGTCTTCGGGCCGATGGCGGCGTTGCAAATGCTCGCGATACCTACGGGTATCGCTGCGCTTTGCGCCTTGCCCTCGACCCGAATCCATCGCTTTCATCATGTTCCGAAACCCCAGTGCCGGAGTACTGACCCGCTGAATTGGCTGCTGCGCTGCGCACGCGCGGCGGGAATATATGCTTGGGAGCCATGAAGCTCTACAACTACTTTCGTTCCTCGGCCTCGTTCCGGGTGCGCATCGCGCTCGCGCTCAAGGGCCTGCCGTATGAATACGTGGCGGTGCACCTGGCCAGGGGCGAGCACCAGCAGGCCGCTTATGGCGGCATCGCTGCCGACCCACTGGTGCCGCTGCTGGAGCTGGACGACGGCACGCGGCTGTCGCAGTCGATGGCGATCATCGAATACCTCGACGAGGTGCATCCAGCGCCCGCGCTGGTGCCGCGCGATGCCATCGGGCGCGCGCGCGTTCGGGCGCTGGCACAGTCCATCGCCTGCGAGATCCATCCCCTCAACAACCTGCGCGTTCTCAAGTACCTCTCGGGCACGCTGAAGCTGGACGAAGAAGCCAAAAACACCTGGTACCGCCACTGGGTGCGCACCGGGCTGCTGGCTTTCGAGCGCCAGCTCGCACCGTTGCCCGCTTCGCGCTTCTGCTGGGGCACCACGCCCACCCTGGCCGACTGCTGCCTGGTGCCGCAGATCTTCAACGCCCAGCGCTTCAACACGCCGCTGGACGGCCTGCCGCGCACCATGGCCGCGTTCGACGCCTGCATGGCCTTGCCCGCCTTCCAGCAGGCCCAGCCTTCGGCCTGCCCGGACAACGAGGCCTGATGCCGGTGCATCCAGACTGGATCGCGCCCGACTGGCCAGCGCCAGCCCGGGTGAAGACGCTGTTCACCACCCGCCAAGGCGGCGTGTCCGCAGCTCCGTTTGACAGCCTGAACCTGGGCGACCATGTGCGCGACGCCGCCGCTGCGGTGGCGGCCAACAGGCGGCGCCTGCAAGCAGCACTGGGTGTGCGACCGGTGTTTCTGAACCAGGTCCACGGCACGCGGGTGGTTTCTCTGGACGGTGCCACCCCGGACGGCACACAGGCCGATGCCAGTGTTGCCTGCCAGCCCGGCGTGGCCTGCACCGTCATGGTGGCCGACTGTCTGCCGGTCTTGTTCACGAACCGGGCCGGCACGGTGGTGGCGGCAGCGCACGCCGGCTGGCGTGGCCTCGCCGGGGTCGGAGCCGAGGTGGCGGGAGCGGGCGTTCTGGAAACGGTGTTCGATGCTTTGGTGCGCGCAGCGCAGCGCGCGGGGCATGCGCCCGATCACAGACAGACGGCCGCCGACACCCTGGTCTGGCTGGGGCCCTGCATCGGCCCCGGTGCTTTTGAGGTGGGGTCGGAAGTGCGCGAAGCTTTTGTGGCGCAGCGAGCGCACGCCGCTGCCTGTTTCACGGCCTCGAGCGTTCCCGGCAAGCACCTGGCCAACCTGCAGGCGCTGGCCCGTGTTCGACTGCTGGCGCTGGGCATCACCCAGATTTTTGGCAACGACGGTTCGCCGGACTGGTGCACCGTGACGGATGCGTCAAGGTTCTTTTCGCACCGGCGCGATGCCGTCCGCCTCGGCAGCACCGGGCGCATGGCCGCCTGCATCCACCTCGCCTGATGCAAGGGCCTGCCTGCGGACCGCGTGCTCGGCCGCCGCGCGGGCCTTGATCTCCTTGCGGCGCTGCGGTGTTCGCATCAGGTAAACCACCAATGCGACCGGCATCAAACCGTAAAGAAAGAAGGTCACAATGGCTCCGAGGACGGTGCCCGTCGTGTTCGACGCTTCGGCCACCGCCATCATCAGCACCACATACAGCCAACCGATCACCACCAGATACACAGCGTTCCTTCGCTCAGCGCAAAACCGGGTTGTCAGCCTGCTGGAAGCAGGCTGGTCAACACTGGGGAAAACCCGGGATTTCCCCCGCAGGGGGGTGATCATAAGCCGCAGGCAGGACCTTTGGAGACAAGCATGACATCTGGGAAAAACACCCCTCAACCGTGGCTCGAAGCTGCGCAGCAGTTCCAGCAAAACCTGATCAGCCAGTGGACGCAGGTGGCCCAGGCTTTTCCAGGTGCTGCGGCGCCAGCGCCCCAGGCTGCGACCGATCCGTTCGCCGCGTTCAAGGCCTTCATGCCACAAGCTGGCGCGCTCCATCCCATGGGCATGCCGGGCATGGCCGAGCTGTTCAACAAGGCGGCGGGGCATCAGGTCAGTTTCGACCCGGCCAGGCTGCTGGAGATCCAGAACACCTACCTCAAAGAAGTGGTGGGCCTCTGGAACCAGGGTCTGGACGCCAAACCGCAGGGCGACCGCCGCTTTGCCGCTGAAGCCTGGGCCAACAACCCGGTGGCCGCGTTCTCTGCGGCCGCCTATCTGCTCAATGCCCGCACGCTGATGGCGCTGGTCGAAGCGGTGCAGGGCGATGCCAAGACCAAGACGCGGGTGCGCTTTGCCGTGCAGCAGTGGATCGACGCCAGCGCCCCGAGCAACTTCCTGGCCTTCAACGCCGAAGCGCAGAAGCTGGCGCTGGAGTCCAAAGGCGAGAGCATTGCCAAGGGGGTGGCCAACCTGCTGCACGACATGAAGCAGGGCCATGTGTCGATGACGGACGAAAGCGTGTTCGAGGTCGGCAAGAACGTGGCCACCACCGAAGGCGCCGTGGTGTTCGAGAACGAGCTGTTCCAGCTGATTGAATACAAGCCGCTGACCGCCAAGGTGTACGAGCGCCCGTTCCTGCTGGTGCCGCCCTGCATCAACAAGTTCTACATCCTCGATCTGCAGCCCGCCAACTCGCTGATCCGTTACTGCGTGGAGCAGGGCCACCGCACCTTCGTGGTGAGCTGGCGCAACCCGGACGAGTCGCTGTCGGGCAAGACCTGGGACAACTACATCGAAGACGCCGTCATCAAGGCGATCAGTGTCACCCAGGACATCACCGGTGCCCAGACCATCAACGCGCTGGGCTTCTGCGTCGGCGGCACCATGCTGAGCAACGCGCTGGCCGTGCTGGCCGCGCGTGGCGAAGCGCCGGTCAACAGCGCCACCTTCCTGACCACGCTGATCGACTTCACCGACTCCGGCATCCTGGACGTGTTCATCGACGAGGCCTTCGTCAAGATGCGCGAGATGCAGTTCAGCAAAGGTGGCCTGATGCCCGGGCGCGACCTGGCCACCACCTTCAGCTTCCTGCGCCCGAACGACCTGGTGTGGAACTACGTGGTGGGCAACTACCTCAAGGGCGAGTCGCCGCCACCGTTCGACCTGCTGTACTGGAATTCCGACGCGACCAACCTGCCGGGCCCCTACTACGCCTGGTACCTGCGCCAGACCTATCTGGAAAACAACCTCGTCAAGCCCGGCCAGACCACGGTCTGTGGCGAGAAAATCGACTTGCGCAAGGTGAAGCTGCCGGTCTACATCTACGGTTCGCGCGAAGACCACATCGTGCCCATCGGCGGCGCCTATGCCAGCACCCAGGTGTTCCCGGGCAAGAAGCGATTCGTCATGGGCGCGTCCGGCCACATCGCCGGCGTGATCAACCCGCCCGCAGCGGGCAAGCGCAGTCACTGGATCGGCCCCGAGGGCAAGTTCCCGGCCGACGTGAACGACTGGATCGCCAGCGCCACCGAACACAAAGGCAGCTGGTGGACCGACTGGGCCGCCTGGCTCAAGCCGCTGGCTGGCAAGCAAATTGCTGCGCCCAAGACCTATGGCAAAGGCAAGACCTACGCCGCCATCGAGCCGGCACCGGGCCGCTATGTGAAGGCGAAGGCCTGACGAGATGCCGTTCGGGCTGAGCCTGTCGAAGCCCCGGCCAACATCAGTGCAAGCCCTTCGACAGGCTCAGGGCGAACGGACAAGTTTGCAAACCAACGAGGAAACAAAATGGAAGACATCGTCATCGTTTCAGCCGCCCGCACCGCTGTGGGCAAGTTCGGCGGTTCGCTCGCCAAGATCCCGGCCACCGAGCTGGGCAGCGTCGTCATCAAGGCGCTGCTGGAGCGCACCGGCCTGCCGGTCGATGCCATCGGTGAAGTGATCATGGGCCAGGTGCTGGCCGCAGGCGTGGGCCAGAACCCGGCCCGCCAGGCCATGATGAAGGCCGGTGTGGCCAAGGAAACCCC
>PNMN01000076.1 GCA_013823655.1 Comamonadaceae bacterium
TAAATGGTTGCGTCTGGCCGGGTGGCTGGAATGAGCGCAGCGCCGGGCCGCCCCCAAGCCAGCTCGCACCGCAGCCCGCAGGGCGAAGGTATCCAGTGCGCGCGCACCGTCACCATCGACCGGATCGGGCCAAACTGTATGCCAAAACCATCGGGCGCCATGCCAACCGTTTTGCGCCCGGTGCCAGTGCCCGCTGACCAATGCCGGAACGCCGAAGGGGTCGCCCACGGCGACCCCTTCGGCTTGCGCCGGATTGGTTTCAAACGTCTTTGTTCAGGCGGTGCGCGGCAGGCGCACCGCCGAGCCGTTCACTGCCCCTGACCGAGGGCGAAGCCTTTCACCCCGTCGAAAGTGCAGAGGTTTTCGGTCTTGATCACGTCCACCCCGGCGTCGGTGAGCGTGGCCAGCAGGGTGACGATGTCGCGCTGCGTGATCGCGCCCCTGTCGGTGGACGCCACGAAACGGCAGCGCCAGTGGTCGGTGCAGAAGGTTTCGGGGAAACCGCCCGGCCACACCTTCACGCCCCGGTTGGTGATCATCTGCAGCTGCAGCGCTGCGGTGTTGCTGACCTGGAGCTGCGCGGCCAGGTCGTCGGCGCCCAGGGTCGCCTGGTGCACGAACACGTCCACCCCCACCATGGCCTTGCGCGCGGCCGGCGCCCGCACATACAGCGGCCGGGCCGCCGGGGCGGCCTGCGGCGTCGGCGCCTGCTGGTAGCTCACCGGCTTGAACTGCCCGGGCAAGCGGCCCAGGCGCTCGATGATCGCGTCGGCAAAGTCCATGCTGCCAAACGGCATCGGCACGCCGCTGCGCGCGCCGACACCGCCGCCCTGCAGGTCGGCGGTGAACACACCGTCTTCCAGCGTGCACAGCCAGGCGTTGTGGATCTTGGCCGCCACCTCGGGCTGGCCGATGTGCACCAGCATCATCACCGCGCCCAGCAGCAGGCCGCTGGGGTTGGCGATGCCCTTGCCCGCGATGTCGGGCGCGCTGCCGTGGATGGCCTCGAACATCGCCACGTGTTCGCCGATGTTGGCGCTGCCGGCCAGGCCCACGCTGCCGGTCATCTCGGCGGCGATGTCGCTGATGATGTCGCCGTACAGGTTGGGCGTGACGATCACGTCGAACAGCTCGGGCCGCGTGGCCAGGCGCGCCGCCCCGATGTCGATGATCATGTGGTCGGCCGCGATCTCCGGGTAGTCGACGCGGATCTCGTCAAACACCTGGTGGAACAGGCCGTCGGTCATCTTCATGATGTTGTCCTTGCTCATGCAAGTGACCTTCTTGCGGCCGTTGGCCCGCGCGTATTCAAACGCGTAGCGCACGATCTTTTCGCAGCCCGGGCGGGTGATCAGCTTGAGGCACTGGAACACCTCGTCGGTCTGGCGGTGCTCGATGCCGGCGTACAGGTCTTCCTCGTTCTCGCGCACGATCACCAGATCGAGCCTGGGGTGCTTGGTGGCCACGAACGGCGCGTAGCTCACGCAGGGCCGCACGTTGGCGTACAGCCCCAGCGTCTTGCGGATGGTAACGTTCAGGCTCTTGTAGCCGCCGCCGCTGGGCGTGGTGATCGGCGCCTTCAGAAACACCTTGGTGCGGCGCAGGCTGTCCCACGACTCGGGCGCGATGCCGCTGCTGTGGCCCGCGTGGTAGAGCTTTTCACCGATCTCGATGGTTTCGGGCGCGATGCGCGCCCCGGCGGCCATCAGCACCTTGAGCGTGGCGGCCATGATCTCCGGGCCGATGCCGTCGCCGTGCGCCACGGTGATCGGCACCAAGGTACCGGGCTGCCCGGCGCTGGCCGCTGCGGTTTGGTTGAGCAGGTCCTGGGGGGTGTCGTTTTTCATGCGTGTCCTGAATGGGTTGGCGGGGTGGGAAGGAGTTGGAAGGAGTTGGAAGGAGTTGGAACGGGTGGACGCACTGTAGGCAAGGCCACGCATTAAGAAAAATACTTTGTTTTCATTGAATACATAGACCAAAATCTATTTATCAACCCTGCCCGCCCCATGTCCACCGCCATCCAGCGCCTGCTGCGCACCTCACCCCAGCAACTGCGCGCCTTCGAAGCCACCGCGCGCCTGGTATCCGTCACCCAGGCCGCGCGCGAGCTGCACGTGAGCCAGCCGACGGTGAGCGTGCAGCTGCGCGAACTCGCCACGCTGGTGGGTGAGCCCTTGTTCGAACCGGTCGGTCGGGGCATCCGCCTCACGCCAGCCGGCGAAGCGCTGCAAGCCACCGTGACCGACATCGTCGCCTGCTGGCAGCGTTTCGAAGACCGCCTGGGCGACCTGCACGGCCTGCTGCGCGGGCGGCTGCGCATCGCCGCCGTGACCACCGCCGAATACTTCGTGCCCGACCTGCTGGGCCCGTTTGCCGCCCTGCACCCCGGCGTGGAGATCGACCTGGCGGTGGAAAACCGCGACCGCGTCATCGCCCGCCTGCACCGCCAGGCCGACGACCTGGCCGTCATGATGCTGCCACCCGACGATCTGCCGCTGCACAGCCAGCCCTTTCTCGACAACCCGCTGGTGGTGATTGCCCCGCGCAGCCACCCGCAGGCCAGCCACCCGCAGCCGATCCGGCTCAGCGCGTTGAGCGGTGAGCGCTGGCTCATGCGCGAAGCCGGCAGTGGCACGCGACTGGTGGCCGAGCGGCACTTCGCCAACCACGGCTTCGCACCCCGCATCGCCATGAGCCTGGGCAGCAACGAAGCGATCAAGCACGCGGTGGGCGCCGGCCTGGGGCTGGCCGTGGTGTCTGCCCTGGCGGTGGAACCGGCCGACGCGGCCTCAGCCACCACCACCGCAGCGCCCTGGGTGCGGCTGCCGGTGGAAGGCTTTCCCATCGAACGCCGCTGGTCGCTGGTCTGGCGCAGCGACGCGCCACTGTCCGCGCCGGCCCGCCAGTTCGTGGCCTACCTGCAAGGCGGGCAAGACGCCGCGCTGCGGGCGGTGCCAGCGGCACACGCCCCACAACACGCTGTGCCGCCAGGCTCGGGCTCGTCCTGCGCGCCGCCGCCGGTTTGACCTGCTCAAGGCTCGGCGACCAGGGGCCACGGGCCGGTCACCATCGGGCGGGGCGCAGGCGGGGCGCAGGCGGGGCGCTGTTCAGCGCTCGGCCAGCCGCCCCGTCACGTACTTGTGCAGCACGCTGGCAATGAGCGTCTGGTAAGGCATGCCCTGCTCCAGCGCCTTGACCTGGATGTCCTGCAGGTCGCCGGACGACAGGCGGATGTTGACCCGCTTGTCTTTCACCGCCGTGGCGCGTGCCGCCGCCTTGAACTTCGCCAGTTCCGCCTTGCTGGCCACGGACTTGAGCGCACCCTGGTCGAACGCGGCCAGCAGCTCGGCTTCGTAGGCATCAGTCTTGGGCATGGGGATCGTCCTGTTTCAAATAATCGCGGGTGGCCTTGCGGCTGGGGATGACGGTTTTGAGGAAGTAGTGATCGGCTTGTTCCATGAACGGCACCAGATGCGCATACCCCTCACAGGCCACCACCAGCACCCGCTGGTTCGGGTATTTCGCCGGGTTCGGATGAGCCAGTATGTCGAGCAGGCCACCAGCCTCCATCGCCACCACCATTTGCTCGAACGAAATACCCCGTTCGCGCTGCAGTTGATCGTTTTTCTCGGGCCCCCAGCGAAACGGTTTCATGGCGGGTAGTTTAATTCAGTGTGTGCCTTTTGTCACCAGGCTGGCGCAAGCCGCAGCGCCCTGGGTGCGGCTGCCGGTGGAAGGCTTTCCCATCGAACGCCGCTGGTCGCTGGTCTGGCGCAGCGACGCGCCACTGTCCGCGCCGGCCCGCCAGTTTGTGGCCTACCTGCAAGGCGCGGAGGGCGGGTCGCCCCTCAGTACAGCGCCGCGAACTTCTCGATCAGCGGCGTCGGCCCGGCCACGATCAGGTGGTCGCCCGGCTTGATCTCGGTCTCGGGCTTGGCGTGGATGAAGTCCTGGTGGCGCCGCTTGATGCCCACCACCGTGATGCCGTGTTTCTTGCGCACGTTCGACACCGCCAGCGTCTTGTTGTGCGTCTCCATCGGCGCGCGGGTCTTGGCGATCGCAAAGCCGTCGTCGAACTCGATGAAGTCCATCATCTTGCCCGTCACCAGGTGCGCCACCCGCTCGCCCATGTCGGCCTCGGGGTAGATCACATGGTGCGCACCCACCCGCTCGGCAATGCGGCCGTGCTGCGGGCTGTTGGCCTTGGCCCAGATGTCCTTCATGCCCATCTGCGCCAGGTTCAGCACCGTCAGCACGCTGGCCTCCAGGTTGGCGCCGATGCTCACCACCGCGTGCGAGAAGTCGGTCACCGACAGCTGCTGCAGCGCCTGCAAATCGGTGGCATCGGCGCGCACCACATGGGGCAGCTCGGCGGCCAGCTCTTGCACCACCTCCTCGCTGGCGTCCATGGCCAGCACCTCGTGGCCCGACGCCACCAGCGAGCGCGCCACGCTGGCGCCGAAGCGCCCCAGCCCGATGACGACCACGCTGTCGCCCTTGATGGAATTGGGTTTAGCCAACAATCGGTTTCTCCTCAGGAAAGCGGTACGCCCTCGGTACCTGGTTGATCGCCAGCGCCAGCGCCAGCGTGACCACGCCCACGCGGCCGGCGTACATCAGCGCGATCAGCACCCCTTGCGCACCGGGCGGCAGCTCGGCCGTGATGCCGGTGGACAGGCCCACCGTGGCGAACGCCGACACCACTTCAAACACCAGCTTCTCCAGCGGAATGTGCTCCGCCATCGGCACGATGGCCAGCACCCCGAGCGACACCGCCAGGCCGCTGAGCACCAGGATAGACAAGGCTTGGCGCTGCACCGGGGTGCCGATGCGCCGCCCGCGGAACTCCACGTCGGCCCGGCCCCGGATCTCGGTCCACACGATCAGCAGCAACAGAAAGAAGGTGGTCACCTTCACGCCGCCAGCGGTGCCCGCGCTGCCGCCGCCGATGAACATCAGCACATAGTGCAGCACCAGCGACTCGGTCTGCAGCGCGCCAATGTCCAGCGCGTTGAAGCCCGCCGTGCGCGCCGAGACCGAGGTGAACAGCGCCGCCAGCCACTGGTCGGCCAGGCCCAGCGCGCCCAGCGTTTTGGCGTTGTCGCGCTCCACCAGCCACAGCGACACCGTGCCCAGCAGCACCAGCGCCGCCGAACCCCAGACGGTGAGCGTGGTGTGGATCGACCAGCGTGCGTTGCGGCGACGCCGGTTGGCCCACAGTTCGGTGAGCACCGGAAAACCCAGCCCGCCCATCACGATCGCCAGCATCAGCGGCGCCAGCACCCAGCCGTCGGTCACGTGGCGCATCACGCTGTCGGGCCAGGTGGAAAACCCCGCGTTGTTGAAGGCCGAGACCGAGTGGAAAGTACCGTGCCACAGCGCCTGCGACCAGCTCAGGTCCATCGTGGCGGCAAAACGCAGCGCCAGCCACAGCGCCACCACGGCCTCCACCAGCACCGTGACCACCAGCACCATGCGCACCACCGAACGCACATCGCCCATGGACAGCGCGTGGGTTTCCGACTGCAGCAGCAGCCGGGTGCGCAGCTTCAGGCGCCGACCGATCAGCAGGCCGATGAGCGCGGACGAGGTCATCATGCCGAAACCGCCGAGCTGAAACAGCGCCATCACCAGCCCCTGGCCCAGCGGGCTCCAGTAGGTGCCGGTGTCCACCACCACCAGGCCGGTCACGCACACCGCCGAGGTGGCGGTGAACAAGGCGGTGAGCCACGGCGCGCTGTGCCCGCTGGCGCTGGCCCAGGGCAGCATCAGCAAGCCTGTGCCCAGCAGAATGGTGACCAGAAACGCCAGCGCCAGCACGGTGGCCGGGTGGGTGGGCAGGTGGCTCTTCATGGTGGTGGGACGCGCGGGGTGAGGCAGTTTAGAGGAAGGCCTGCCGACCTCAGCCCCGCCAACCACCCGCCAACCAGTACTGTGCTGGAATTCATCCAGATCACAACACTGCTTACAATTTGGGCATCATGCATCGTTGGCTGCTGGCGGTTTTTGTGCTGCAACTGTTCTGGAACATGGCAGGTTTTGCTGTCGTGGGTCGGCTGCACGAGCGCGCGCCGCCAGACCGTTCGCTGGTTGCGGTGTCGGTGGCCGATGCGCTGGCCAGCGAGGGCAAGGGTCTGGTGGACCGGGCACACGGCCTGCTGGACGAGCTGCCCGATGTGCCCGACACGCTGCTGCGCCGCGTTGCAAGCAAGGCCGTTGCGGCGGCGTTCCCGGCCCAGGCGGGCTGGGTGCAGATCGGTTCGCCAGCGCCCCCGTCTGAAATGCTGTTCAGGCCCCCGCGGCTGGCCTGAACCCGGGCGCCTCGCCGTGGCGCCCTTTGCAACACCCGATCACGCGGCCCGCCCGGGCAGCGCCAGCACCCCGACGCCGTTTGTGCGGCGTCGCCTTTGAACCTTTCACACCACCCCATGGAAATCGCTTTACTGTTCGCGCTGATCTTGCTCAATGGCTTGTTTGCCATGTCCGAGATCGCGCTGGTCACCGCACGCAAGGTGCGCCTGCAAAAACTCATTGACGAAGGCGACGGTGCCGCCGCAGCCGCCGTCAAGCTGGGCGAAGACCCGACCCGCTTTCTCTCCACCATCCAGATCGGCATCACCTCCATCGGCGTGCTCAACGGCATCGTGGGTGAGGCCGCGCTGGCCGAGCCGCTGGCCGTGTGGATGACCTCGCTGGGCCTGAGCGAGAACGTCGCACAGCTCAGCGCCACCGGTCTGGTGGTGGTGCTGATCACTTATTTCTCCATCGTGGTGGGCGAACTGGTGCCCAAGCGCATCGCGCAGTCCAACCCGGAGATGCTGGCGCGCCTGGTGGCGCGGCCGATCAACGCGCTGGCGGTGGCCACCAAACCGTTCGTGTTGCTGCTGTCGGTCTCCACACGGGGACTGCTGCGCTTGCTGGGGGTGAAGCAGAACAACGGCAACGCGGTGACGGAGGAAGAGATTCACGCGATGCTGGAGGAGGGCACGAGCGCGGGGGTGATCGAATCGCACGAGCACACCATGGTGCGCAACGTGTTCCGCCTGGACGACCGGCAGATTGGTTCGCTGATGGTGCCGCGCAGCGACGTGGCGGTGCTCGACCTGGAGGAGAGCTTCGAGGTGAACATGGCGCGGGTGGATGCGTCGGACCATGCGCGTTTTCCGGTGGTGCGCGGCGACCTGAACAACGTGGCGGGGGTGGTGAGCGCGCGCAAGTGGCAGTCGCAGGCGCTGCGCGGGGGCGAGCGCGAGCTGGCCAGGCAGCCGCTGCAGGAGGCGCTGTACGTGCCCGAAACCATCACCGGCATGGAACTGCTGGGCAACTTTCGCCAGTCGGGCGGGCAGATGGCGTTCGTGATCGACGAGTACGGCGAGGTGCAGGGCATCGTGACGCTGCAAGACCTGATCGAGGCGATCACGGGCGAATTCAGACCGCGCGACCCGGCCACCTCGTGGGCGCTGCAGCGCGATGACGGCTCCTGGCTGCTGGACGGACACATTCCGGTGCCTGAACTCAAGGACCGCCTGGGGCTTGACGAGGTGCCCGACGAGGAGCGCGGTCGCTACCACACGCTCAGCGGCCTGATGATGCTGCTGACCGGTCGCCTGCCCCGCGAAGGCGACAAGGTGGAGTGGGAGGCCTGGCGCTTCGAGATCGTGGACATGGACGGTCGCACCATCGACAAGGTGCTGGCCACGCCCCTGGACCCCAACGCGCCGGAGAGCACCGACGAGGTGGCGGCGCCATGAGGCCAGAGGCCAGCGGCTGGGAGGCGGCGCCCGGGATGGCGATGGGCACGTTTTTCACCCAGCGGTGGCAGCGCCGCGTCGGCTGGGCCACCCTGTTCTGGCGCGACATGCTGCTGCTGGGCACCGCGCTCCATGCGCTGTCGATTCTGGTGATGCTGGCACTGCTCTCCAAGGGCGCTGCCACGGCTGTCGTGCTGGCCGTGCATCTGTTGTCGCTGCCGTATGGGCTGTTCATCGTGGCCGCGCTGTGGCGCGCGCCGCACAGCCCGGCGCCCGCACGGGTCGTGAGCCTGGCCTGGCTGGCCTTGACCGTGGTGATCTGATGCGCCGCTGGCTGCACCGCCGACGGGCCCGCCACAACAAGGTCGGCTGACAGGGAGGTCGGCTGACAGGGAGGTCGGCGGCTACCATCGGTGCATGCAAATTTTTGACGCCAGCGCCACCCGAGCCGCCCTTCCATTCGAGACACTGATCCCGGCCTTGCGTGCGCGCTTTGCGGCCGGCTGCGAGGTGCCGCCACGCCATGTGCACGAGTTGCTGCACCCGCTGGGCGAGGTGGGGGTGGAGGCGGCAGAGCGGCGCATGACTTCGCTGATCATGCCGGCCTGGATTCCGGGCAGGTTCTACGGCGTGAAAATCGTCAACATCGCGCCGGGCAACGCCCAGCGCGGGTTGCCGGGACTGCACGGCAGCTATCTGCTGTTTGATGCACGCACCGGCGTGCCGCTGGCGCACATCGACGGCGACCAGATCACCGCCCGGCGCACGGCGGCGGCGTCGGCCCTGGCAGGCTCGTACCTGGCGCGGGCGGACGCGAGCCACCTGCTGCTGGTGGGCGCGGGCCGGGTGGCGCGGCTGCTGCCCGCCGCATACCGCGCGGTGCGGCCGATCAAACAGGTGACGGTGTGGGCGCGGCGCGCCGACGCAGCGCAAGCGCTGGCGCGCGAACTGCAGGCCGAAGGCTGGCAGGCCAGCGCCAGCACCGACTTGCAGGCTGCCTGTGCCGAGGCGCACATCGTGAGCTGCGCGACTTTGTCCACCGAGCCGCTGGTGCGCGGCACCTGGCTGGCGCCGGGCTCGCACCTTGACCTGATCGGGGGCTTCACCGCCGCGATGCGCGAGGCCGACGACGCCTGCTTCCAGAACGCGCGCGTCTTCGTGGACACCGAAGAGGCGCTGCACAAGAGCGGTGATCTGCTGGTTCCGATGCAGCATGGGGTGTTCAGGGCGGACGACCTGCGCGGCACCCTGACCACGCTCTCCAAGGGGGCGGCAACCGGTCGCAAGAGCCAGACCGAACGCACGGTGTTCAAGTCGGTCGGTACAGCGCTGGAGGACCTGACGGCAGCGGTGCTGGTGTACGAGAGCGCGTGAGCCACCCCACCCATCGGATGAGCCTCTTCGTGGTCACTCACTGGAGAAGTGAGCTTTGGTGCGGCTGGCGGGGATCGAACCCAAAACCTGCCACCCCTCCACGATCTCCGGTGCTATGTAGCCACGAAAATCACAGTGCAGGATCGTTCCGGGGGATGGTTGAAACCTGATCAGCTAAAGGTCCTCTTTGATTGTCGTTCGTAAACGTGCGGAACCTGCCACGAAAGGAACTGGCCTAAAAGTCCCAGACGTAGCACTCTCGCTCATGCACCATCATGACCGACTCGCGATTGGCCTTGCACCGCCACGTTTGCTGCGTTGTGCCGTTGGCCACGATGTCCAAGGCGTCTACATCCAGCACTGCGGCGCAGCGCCGCCCCGGGGCGCGAACGGATTCGTAGCAGATCCACTGCACGCCTCGCTGCGCCGCAGCTTCGGCCACGGCTTGGGTGTGCGTGTAGTCGCTCCCGTGGGTCCAGGCTCCGTGTGCTGCCACCCAAGGAGGCTCCATCAGGTCAATGGCCGAGCCATCGATTGCAGCCTGAAAGAAGGTGTGCTCGGTCATCAAGTCGCCCTTGGCCAGACCGGCACTGTCCAGCACAAAGCGATGACGCCAGTAGGCCACCTCAGCACAAGCCGCGAAGAGATCCTCGGCCCCATACCAGAGGCCCAGCGTCCCGCCTTTCCTGAACCGGCTGGGATGGCGCGGCCGGTAACGGAACGGTGTGAAGATCAAGAAGTGCTTTGGGGCGCTCATGGGGGGCGCTGGAGGCTTGCTTCCCTCCAGCAACTGCTCCAGGACATCCTGTTCGTCCCGGGAGTCCACCAGGCGCATGGTGGAGACCACGTGCTGCGCCTCGACACCTCGCCAGGCCTTCATGGCCTTGGAGGTCACCCCGCTGTCGAACCAGGCGGCACTCCACACTGCCTCGGTCATGCGGGGGCCCGCATTCCGTCAAGGTAGCCCAAGGTCGTCACCAAGCCTTCGGGATTTTCGATCAGATCGACCGGCTTGCCCCCCAACGCCTTGTTGTGGCTGTGCATCCAGGCCAGTCGCTTTTCACCATCGGTGCCCACCAGGGCATCGAGTGATCGATAGACACGCACCAGCAGGAGCGAGAGCTGCCCCTCCTTGGATTGAGGGTCTAGGCCCCGGTTGCCCTTGAGAACGCGCGAGACGGTGGGCTCGCTGACGCCAATGACGCGCGCCAGCGCAGCACCGGAGAGACCCAACAGCTCACTGGCACGGCCCGTGGCCTTGGCAAGCACGAATGCCGGGTCGGCTTGGCGCATGACTTGCGGATTCATAAGCAGTCCTCATTTCTTTCTGAAGAAATATTGTGGCACATTTGTTTATTTTTTGCATGTCAATATGAAATTGATAGATGCTTCATCTGCTGACGGCCACGCCCGATTGAACCGTTCAGCCTATCGTGCTTGTCGGACTTGTATGGCTTGTATTGGCAGGCCACAGGTTATGTCTCCGGGTTCAGGTAGGCATACACCGTGTCTCGGCTGACCTTGAAGTCCCTCGCCAACTGCACTGCGGAGTGCTGAGCCATGTCCGCCTCGATCTGCTCCCAGATGTAGAGCGTCTTGCGGCCTCCGAAGGGGCGGATGTAATGACGCCCTTCCAGCAACACGCTGTCTTTGAGCCGGTCCCGAATGGTCCGGCTGTCGTACTTGATGCGCTGCGAAAGCTCATCGGTGGTCAGGTAGGTGCACGCGGTCACTTCTTACTCCTTGACATTGGTGGGACAATCAGGATTCAAAAAAGACATGCACAGAGCTTTTTTGTCATCCTGAATGACATTATGGACGTGAATATGCCGCTGTCAAGTGTTTTTTGTCATCCTGAGTGAAATTTCTATACGGAGAGTGTCGTGATCAAGTGCCACCTGTCCCGCCTGATGGGGGAGCGCAAGCTCAAGATCAGCGATGTTGCGCGAGACACCGGGCTGCACCGCAACACCGTCTCGCTGCTCTACCAGGAGACCGCCACACGGGTCGATCTGGACGCGATCGATGCGCTCTGTCGGTACTTCAACGTGCCGGTCGGTGAGCTGTTCGAGCACATCGACACCCCCGCCAGCTGACCGTGCCTGCCCCGCTGCGGAGGCAGCACACGTCCCCGCACATTACCGCTCAACCACCTGCGGCCCATGCGCCCAGGAACACATGAACCAACAAACCCTCTCCGCCTTCATCTGGTCCGTCGCCGATCTGCTTCGGGGCGACTACAAGCAGTCCGACTACGGCAAAGTCATCCTCCCCTTCACCGTGCTGCGCCGGCTGGACTGCGTGCTCGAACCTACCAAAGCCGCCGTGCTGGCCGAGCAGGCCGACAAGACGCAAGCCGGCCTGAACCCCGAGCCCTTCTTGCTGCGCAAGGCCGGGCAGAGCTTCTACAACACGTCACCGCTGGACATGAAGAAGCTCGTGGGCGACCCCGACAACATCAACCACAACCTGTTCAGCTACGTGCAGGGCTTCTCGCCCGCGGTGCGTGACATCTTTGCCCACTTCGAATTCCAGACCCAGGTCGAACGCCTGTCCAAAGCCGGGCTGCTCTACCAGGTGACCGAGAAGTTCGCCCAGATCGACCTGCACCCCGAAGCCGTCAGCAACATGCAGATGGGCCTGGTGTTCGAAGAGCTGATCCGCAAGTTCGCCGAAATCAGCAACGAGACGGCCGGTGAACACTTCACCCCGCGCGAGGTCATCCGCCTCATGGTCAACCTCATCTTCATTGAAGACGACGACGTGCTCAGCAAGCCCGGCGTGGTGCGCACCGTCTACGACCCCACTGCCGGCACCGGCGGCATGCTCAGCGTGGCCGGCGAATACCTGGCCGAGCACAACCCGCAGGCGCGGCTGACCGTCTTTGGCCAGGAACTCAACCCCGAGTCCTACGCCATCTGCAAGGCCGACATGCTCATCAAAGGGCAGGACGTGGCCAACATCAGCTTTGGCAACACCCTCAGCGACGACGGCCACGCTCACAAGAAGTTCGACTACATGCTGGCCAACCCGCCCTTTGGCGTGGAGTGGAAGAAGGTCGAAACCGAGGTGCGCAAGGAACACGAGCAGCAGGGCTACAACGGCCGCTTCGGCACCGGCCTGCCGCGCGTGTCCGACGGGTCCATGCTCTTCCTGCTGCACCTGCTCAGCAAAATGCGCCCGGCCGCCGAGGGCGGCAGCCGATTCGGCATCGTGCTCAACGGCTCACCGCTGTTCACTGGCGGCGCCGGCAGTGGCGAGAGCGAAATCCGCCGATACGTGCTGGAGAACGACCTGTGCGAAGCCATCGTCGGCCTGCCCACCGACATGTTCTACAACACCGGCATCAGCACCTACATCTGGATCATCAGCAACCGCAAGCCCGCCGCGCGCAAAGGCAAGGTGCAGCTCATCGACGCCAGCGGCTACTGGCAGAAGATGCGCAAGAGCCTGGGTAGCAAGCGCAAGGAGCTCAGCGACGCGCACATTCACCGCATCACCCAGCTCTTTGGTCAGTTTGTGGAGGCTGAAGAAGACGGCAAGCCCATCAGCCGCATCTTCCCCAACCAGGCCTTCGGCTACACCACCATCACCGTGGAACGCCCGCTGCGAGGCGAAGACGGCCAGCCCGTGCTGGGCAGCAAGGGCAAGCAGAAGGGCAAGCCCCAGCCCGACAGCGCCCTGCGCGA
>PNMN01000077.1 GCA_013823655.1 Comamonadaceae bacterium
CCCTGGCTTCCTCTGTGTGCCCAGCCTGTGGTGTGCTTCTCCATGAGGCTGAACAGCTCGTACATGGCCATGGCCATCGCGCCCACCACCAGCAGGCCGCTGAAGGCCAGGCCCATCTGCATCGAGCTGCCGGCCGAAATCAGCAGGTAGCCGATGCCTTCGTTCGACGCCGTCATCTCCGACACCGTGGTGCCCACAAAGGCCAGCGTGATGGCGACTTTCAGCGAGCCGAAGAAGTAAGGCATGGAGCGCGGCAGGCCGACCTTGGTCAGCACGTCCCAGCGCTTGGCGCCGAGCACCCGCAACACGTCTTCCAGCTCCGGCTCCAGCGTGGCCAGGCCGGTGGCGATGTTCACCATGATGGGGAAGAAGCTGATGAGGAAGGCGGTCAGGATGGCCGGCCCGACGCCGATGCCGAACCACACCACCAGGATCGGCACGAAGGCCGCCTTGGGCAGGGCGTTGAACGCCGTCATGAGCGGGTAGATGGCGGCATAGGCCAGGCGCGAACTGCCGATCAGAAAGCCCAGCAGCACACCGACCACGATGGCGATGCCAAAACCCGCCATCGTCACCCAGTAGGTGCGCCAGGCGTGGCCGAGGATGGTGACCTTGTGCTCCCAGGTCTGCTCCCAGATGCGCGAGGGGCTGGGGAAGATGAATTCAGACACACCGAAGCTGCGGCAGATCAGTTCCCAGACCACGATGATCGCGATCAGCAGCAACAGCGGTGACCAGCGTTCGACTTGCTTTTTGTTCATGGGGCGAGCACTCCTTGGGTATTTGGTCGGGAACACCGCGGAACTGGCTTTGCCAGGCCGCTGGTGTTGCCCCCTGGGGGTGACGGCCGTCAGGCCGGCGCGGGGGGAGTCCCTCTCTGTCCGCCGATGTGGCCGCGCAGCTCGTGCACGATGTCGGTGAAGTGCGGCGTGTAGGTCACTTCCAGGTCGCGTGTGCGCGGAATGTCGATCTCGCGCCTGACGACGAAACGGCCCGGGCTCTTGCTCATGCAGTACACCGTGTCGGCCAGGAACACGCTCTCGCGCAGGTCGTGCGTGACCAGAATCACGTTGAAGCGCTGCGCCTCCCACAGGTCGCGCAGCGTGCACCACAGTTCTTCGCGGGTGAACGCATCCAGCGCGCCAAAGGGTTCGTCCAGCAGCAGCATCTTGGGTTCGTGGATCAGCGCGCGGCAGATGCTGGCGCGCTGCTGCATGCCGCCCGAAAGCTCCCACGGAAATTTCTTCTCCATGCCACCCAGGCCGACGCTGGCCAGCAGCTTCTTCGCGCGTTCCTCAAACTCCTTGCGCCGGTCCTTGAACTGGCTGCGGAAGGGCTCGACGATTTCGAGTGGCAGCAGCACGTTGGCCAGCGTGCTGCGCCAGGGCAGCAACGAAGGCGCCTGGAAGGCCATGCCCGAAATCTTCAGCGGGCCGGTGACCGGCTGGCCGTCGATGGTGATCTGGCCCATGCTCGGCATCTTCAGCCCGGTGGCGAGCTTCATGAAGGTCGACTTGCCGCAGCCCGAGGGGCCGACGATGGCGATGAACTCGCCCTTTTTCACCTTCAGGTTGATGTCTTCGACCGCGAAGGTGTTCTGGGTCAGCAGCTCCTCGTTGTAGGCGAGCCAGACCTGGTCGAAATCGACAAAGGGCTTTTCGGTGGCGGGGGCTTCGTTCATGTTGTGGTCCTGAAAAAAAGGCCAGCCACTGCTTCGCGGCTGGCCCAGGCCAAAGGAAGCTGGGGCGTTATTTCTTCGCCGACGGCAGCACGTTCAACTCGGCTGCGGTGGGCAGCATGGAGCCGTTCCAGACCGCCTTCGGATCGACGCGGGTCTTGGTGGCGTAGGCATCGGACACCTGCGAGGCCATCAGCGACAGGCGACCCGGGTTGACCTGACCAAAACCTTCCCGGCGGGCGTCGGGGCTGGCCACCACCGAATCGATGGCGAGCTGCAGGCGGCGCGTTTCCAGCGCCACGTTGATGATGCCGTCGCGCGCTTTCACCGTCTCGATGCCCGCAGCCGGGTTGGCCATGACTTCTTTGGCGCCCTTGGCGAACGCCGCCAGGAAGGCTTTGACGGCGGCCGGGTTCTCCTTGATCAGCCTGGGGCTGGCGATGATGGTGTTGCCGTACAGCTTCACGCCGAAGTCGGGGTACCGCATGATCACCACGTCTTCGGCCTTCACGCCGCGCGCTTCCAGGTTCAGCAGCGAGGTGAACGAGAAGCCGGTGATGGCGTCGATGTCACCGCGCACCAGCATGGTTTCGCGCAGCGGCGGGTCCATCGAGGTCCAGGTCACGTCGCCGATGCCGTTGGCTTTCTGGAAGATCGGGAACGCCTTGCGGCCAGCGTCGAACACCGGGGCCCCGAGCTTCTTGCCGCTCAGGTCGGCGGGCTTGGTGATGCCGCTCTTCTTGAGCGCCAGCACGGCGGCGGGCGTGTTGTTGTAGACCATCATCACGGCCACCGGCTTGTTGGGTGCGTCCGGGTTGTTGGCGTGGAACTCCATCAGCGCGGCCATGTCGGCAAAGCCCATGTCGTAAGTGCCCGAGGCCACGCGGGTGACGGTGCCGCCCGAGCCGTTGCCCGAGTCGATCGTCACATCCAGGCCGGCGGCTTTGTAATGGCCTTTGGCGGCCGACTGCAGGAACAGCGCGGCGGGCCCTTCAAAGCGCCAGTCGAGCTGGAACTTGATGGCGGTTTGCGCGTGGGCGGTACCGAAGGCGGCGAGCGCGGCGACTGCGGCGGCGGTCTTGAAGAAGTGGCGTTTGTTCATGGGTACTCCGGTCGGATGCGTTGAAGGCACAGGCAGACAGCCCGCACACCCGATCGACACAGCAAAAAAGGTGCCAGCGCTGGATGGGGTGGGTCGGCTGAACACAAAATGTGTATACAGATTTTTGGCGGTGCGGCGCCCGGCGTCATCCTGACTAACCCTGAAAGGGTGCGCCGGGCTCCAGTGCTGCACCAAAACAGGTTGTCGGTGCGCACAAACAAAGAACCCCGAGAAAGGGCGCTGGGTGACCGGGCGCGACAGCAGCCTCGTTGGTCGCGGGTCTGCTGTTTTCAGCCGCGCGGGCTGGCGGCGGCTGCCAGCGCCGTCATGTTGAGCACCCGGCGCACCGTGGCCGCGGGCGTGAGGATGTGGGCGGTGCGCGCCACACCCGTCAGCACCGGGCCCACCGTCACACCACCGCTGGCGATCGACTTGAGCACGTTGTAGAGGATGTTGGCGGCGTCCACGTTGGGGCAGATCAGCAGGTTGGCCGAGCCGCTGAGCGTGGAGTCGCCCAGGTAGGCGGCGCGAATCTCGGGCTGCAGCGCGGCGTCGCCGTGCAGCTCGCCGTCGCATTCGATCTCGGGGTGCTGGGCCACGAACAGGTCGCGCGCGGCGCGCATCTTTCTGGCCGAGGCGCGCTTGCTGGAGCCGAAGCTGGAATGCGAAAGAAAGGCCACCTTGGGCGGCAGGCCAAAGCGTTGCACCTGCTGCGCGGCCATCCAGGCGATCTCGCTCAGTTGCTCGGCGCTGGGGTCTTCGTTGACGTAGGTGTCGGCAATGAAGAGCGGGCCCTGGCTGGTCATGAGCGCGTTGACCGCAGCGTAGTTGCTCACGCCCGGCTGCTGGCCGAGGATGGCGTCGATGCGCTCCAGGTGGGTGGCGTAGCTGCCCACCAGGCCGCAGATCAGGGCGTCGGCCTCGCCCAGCGACACCATCAGCGAACCGATGATGGTGTTGGAGCGGCGCACCGCGGCCTTGGCCATTTCGGGCGTGGTGCCGTTGCGCTTCATGAGCTGGTGGTAGTGCTCCCAGTACTGGCGAAAGCGCGGGTCGTCTTCGGGGTTGGTGTTCTGCACGTCCACCCCCAGCCGGATGCGCAGACCCGCTTTGGCAATGCGCGCTTCGATCACCGCCGGGCGGCCGATCAGGATCGGCGAAGCCAGGCCATCGTCAATCGCCATCTGCGCGGCGCGCAGCGCGCGTTCGTCTTCGCCGTCGGCAAAGGCCACGCGCTTGCGGTTCGCGGGCAGGGCCTTGGCGGCGTTGAAGATCGGCCGCATCAGGATGCCGGTCTGCGTCACGAAGCGCGAGAGCGACTGCCGGTAGGCGTCCATGTCGGTGATCGGCCGCGTGGCCACGCCCGAATCGGCCGCCGCCTGCGCCACCGCAGGCGCGATCTTCAGGATCAGGCGCGTGTCGAAGGCCTTGGGGATGAGGTAGTCGGGGCCAAACACCAGTTCCTGCCCGGCGTAGGCGGCGGCCACTTCGTCGCTGGTCTCGGCCTTGGTCAGGTCGGCGATCTGGCGCACGCAGGCCATCTTCATTTCTTCCGTGATCCGGGTCGCGCCGCAGTCCAGCGCGCCACGGAAGATGTACGGGAAACACAGCACGTTGTTGACCTGGTTCGGGTAGTCCGAACGGCCGGTGGCGATGATGCAGTCGGGTCGCGCGGCCTTGGCCAGCTCGGGCCGGATCTCGGGTTCCGGGTTGGCCAGCGCCAGGATGATGGGCTGGCTGCCCATGCTTTTCACCATGTCGGCGTCCACCACGCCGGCGGCCGAACAGCCCAGGAACACGTCGGCGCCGTTCATGGCGTCGGCCAGCGTGCGCGCCGGGGTGGTGCGGCAGTAGCGCTGCTTGGATTCGTCGAGCTGGCCGCCCACGGCGTCGGCGCGTTCGGTCTGGATCACGCCGCGCGAGTCGCAGACCAGGATGTTTTCGATGGTCACGCCCAGGTTGACCATCAGGTCCAGGCAGGCGATGGCCGCCGCGCCCGCACCCGACACCGCCATCCGGATCTGGCCGATGTCTTTGCCCACCAGTTCCAGGCCGTTGAGCAGCGCCGCGCTGGAGATGATGGCGGTGCCGTGCTGGTCATCGTGGAACACCGGGATCTTCATGCGCTCGCGCAGCTTCCTCTCGATGGTGAAGCACTCCGGCGCCTTGATGTCTTCCAGGTTCACGCCGCCCAGCGTGGGTTCGAGCGCCGCGATGATCTCGACCAGCTTGTCCGGGTCGCGCTCGGCCAGTTCGATGTCGAACACGTCGATGCCGGCGAACTTCTTGAACAGGCAGCCCTTGCCCTCCATCACCGGCTTGGCGGCCAGCGGGCCGATGTCGCCCAGGCCCAGCACCGCCGTGCCGTTGGTGATCACGCCCACCAGGTTGCCGCGCGAGGTGTATTCCGAGGCCAGCGCCGGGTCGGCCTCGATGGCCAGGCAGGGAAACGCCACGCCCGGCGAATAGGCCAGCGAGAGGTCGCGCTGGTTGGACAGCGGCTTGGTCGGGTTGACCGAAATCTTGCCCTTGTTGGGCGAGCGGTGGTATTCGAGCGCGGCGTCGCGCAGGGCTTGTTCGGCGGGGGTCATGCGGTCTCCAGAAAACGAACCGCCCGGCAGGGCGGGCGGTGATTGTGGCATGGCCGGATGGCACCGGCTGACGACGACTTTCTCGGATCGAACCTCGAACTTCATCTGACGGCAGCCGCCGAGTGAAGAAAAAAAAGCCCGCCGGGCGGCGGGCTTGAAGCTTGGAGAAACAGGGGTGGGCGCAGCGTCTCAGCGATCGCGCTGGCCTTCGGTGAGTGTGTCGAGCTGGAACGTGCCGCTCTCGTGCCAGAGCCAGGTGTCGGTGTAGGTCACGCGGCCCATGCGCTGCGGCACCGGGTAGGGCGCTGCGGCGCGCACCGTGCGCTCAATCTCGGCCTTGGCACCCGCGTGGCTGGGCGGACGCAACCAGTTCATCGAAACCAGCTGGCCGCGGTGGTCGATGTCCAGCTGCATCACGCCCACACCTTGCAGCAGGGGCGGCATCTTGCCTTTGTAAATCCGGTGTCCGTTTTTGCCATAGAGGTGGCGCGCACCGTCCTTGCGGTAGTCCCGCGGCGAGACCGCGTTCGACACCACCGTGCCAGGCGGCAAGGGGGCTGCTGCGGCAGGCGCCGGGGCGACCGGTTTGGCGGCGACCGGTGCCGGTGCCGGTGTGGGCGCGGCCACCGGCGCCGGAGGCGGAGGCGGGGGTGTGGAGCAACCCGCCAGCAGGGCGGCGGTCAAGGCGGCCAGCACGCCCCAGGCGGACGGTGTGAGTGCAGACTGTCTGGGCTGGGTGTCTCTCATGGTGGCGGGCCTCTGGGTGCGGTAGGTGGGTGGTGCAATGCGCGGTGGCCGCAGGGCGGGTGCACACTGGTTGGCGCAGTGTAGGGCGGTTCCCGGGCGCTCGTGCCATCGACCGGCGTGGATGTTGGACACTGTTGACCGGCTTTACGTTTTCACACATTTGTATGGCGAGCGAACCACACCCCGATGGCCACCTGGACACCTTGCTGAACCGTCTGGCGCGTGAGCACGCCGTGCTGGTCACGGTTCTGCGAACGCGCGGCTCGGTGCCGCGCGAGGCGGGCACCTGGATGGCGGTGTTCGCCGACACGCAGGTCGGCAGCATCGGCGGCGGTCGGCTGGAGTGGGATGCGCTGCGCCAGGCCCGCGCGCAGCTGCCCGGGGCCGGGCAGCCCGCCTGGGAACAGCAGGTCGCGCTCGGCCCCAGCCTGGGGCAGTGCTGCGGCGGCAGCCTGGTGCTGGGCTTCCAGCCGTTGCGCGCGGCCGATGCTGCCGCCCTGCGCCAACGCCTGGCGCCGGTGCTGACCCCGGTGGCCCTGTTCGGTGGCGGCCATGTGGGCCACGCGCTGGTGCGGGCACTCGCGCCGCTGCCGTTTCACATCACCTGGATCGACAGCCGCGACGAAGTCTTCCCCGCCGATGTGCCGCCCCAGGTACAGACCGAACACGCCGACCCGGTGCAGAGCGCGGTGGCCGGGCTGGCGCCGGGTGCGCGGGTGCTGATCATGAGCTTCTCGCACGCCGAAGACCTGGACATCGTGGCCGCCTGCCTGCAGCGCCTGCGCCAGCGCGCCGACCTGGCGTTCGTGGGCCTGATCGGCAGCCGCAGCAAATGGGCCAGCTTCCGGCACCGGCTGGCCGAGCGTGGTTTTTCCGACGCGGAACTCGCGCGCGTCACCTGCCCCATCGGCCTGCCGGGGATCCGGGGCAAGGAGCCCGCCGTGATCGCCGCCTCCGTCGTGGCGCAGCTGTTGCAAACGCATCCCCAGGCAGCGTCGCCAGGCCATGGTCCGCAACAGTGATCAGCAACAGTGATCCGGAGCAGGGGCCTGCCGGTTTGAATGTTTTCAAAAAGTGCATACACTTTTGCTTCGGTCGCAGCGGAGCGGGTGGGGGTTCAGCCTCACTCAATCGCGGCCCCTGGTGGACTCAGAGCGCCCGCGGTGGTGAGCCACACATCCTGACGGCCAGGCCGTCGTGTTGAGGTGCCATGGAAACCTACCTGCTCGACTGGGCCAACCTGCTGCTGCGCTGGCTGCACGTGATCGTCGCCATCGCCTGGATCGGCTCCTCCTTCTACTTCGTCTTCCTCGACAGCAGCCTCACGCCGCCGGAAGACGAACAGCTCAAAAAAGACGGCGTGTCCGGCGAACTCTGGGCGCTGCACGGCGGCGGCTTCTACCACCCGGTCAAGTTCGCGGGCGCTCCGCCCAAGCTGCCCGAGCACCTGCACTGGTTCTACTGGGAGAGCTACTCCACCTGGCTGTCGGGCTTTGCGCTGTTCCTCATTTCCTACCTCTGGAGCCCCAGCGTCTACCTGATCGACCCGAACGTCATGGCGTGGTCGCCCGCCGGTGCCATTGCCGCGCGCTGGTCTTCCTGGTGGCGTTCTGGTTCGCCTACGACGCGATCTGCCGCACGCTGGGCCAGAGCGAGAACGGCGACGCCAAGGTCGGCGCGCTGGTGCTGGTGCTGGTGTGCATCGCCTCGTATGCCGCCACGCAGATGTTCGCCGGCCGCGCCGCCTTCCTGCTGGTGGGCGCCATGCTCGCCACCGCCATGAGCGCCAACGTGTTCTTCTGGATCATTCCCGGCCAGCGCACCATGGTGGCCGACATGAAGGCCGGCCGCCCGGTCGATCCGATTCATGGCCAGCGCGGCAAGCAGCGCAGCGTGCACAACACCTACTTCACGCTGCCGGTGCTGTTCGCCATGCTCAGCAACCACTACAGCTTCACCTACACGCACCCGCAGAACTGGCTGATCCTGATCGCCATCATGTTCGCGGGCGCCGCCATCCGCCAGTTCTTCGTCATGCGCCATGGCCACAAGCTCGGCCGCAACCCGCACCCCTGGAAGTACGCCGCCGTCGGCGTGGTGCTGCTGCTGGGCCTCATCGTCTGGCTGCGGCCCGCGCCCAGCACGGCGGCTGCCGCACCCGCCACGGTGGGCTACGCCGAACTCAAGCCGGTGATTGAGCAGCGCTGCGTCATGTGCCATGGCGAAGCGCTGGCCTCCAGGAACGTGCGGCTCGATTCGCCCGAAGAACTCAAGAGGCACGCCCAGTCGGTCTACCAGCAGGTGGTGGTGGGCAAGCTCATGCCGATCAACAACGCCACCGGCCTGACCGAAGACGAGCGCGCCCTGTTCGCCCGCTGGTTTGAAGCGGGTTCGCCCACGAACTGAAGCCTTCCTGCGCTACGCTCGGGGTTTGCCAATCAACGGGAGATGCCCATGAAAACGCGCGCCGCCGTGGCCTGGAAAGCAGGCCAGCCCCTGACCATCGAAACCGTGGACCTGCAGGGGCCGAAGCTCGGCGAGGTGCTGGTCGAGATCAAGGCCACCGGCATCTGCCACACCGATCACTACACGCTCTCCGGCGCCGACCCGGAAGGCATCTTCCCGGCCATCCTGGGCCACGAAGGCGCGGGCGTGGTGGTGGACGTCGGCCCCGGCGTGACCACGCTCAAGCAGGGCGACCACGTCATCCCGCTCTACACGCCCGAATGCCGCCAGTGCAAGTTCTGCCTGAGCCGCAAGACCAACCTCTGCCAGCTGATCCGCGGCACGCAGGGCAAGGGCCTGATGCCCGACGCCACCAGCCGCTTCAGCATCGACGGCCAGCCCATCCTGCACTACATGGGCACCAGCACCTTTGCCAACCACACCGTGGTGCCCGAAATCGCGCTGGCCAAGATCCGCGAAGACGCGCCGTTCGACAAGGTCTGCTACATCGGCTGCGGCGTCACCACCGGCCTGGGCGCCGTGCTGTTCACCGCCCGGGTGGAGGCGGGCGCCAACGTGGTGGTGTTCGGCCTCGGCGGCATCGGCCTGAACGTGATCCAGGGCGCCAAGATGGTCGGTGCCGACAAGATCATCGGCATCGACCTCAACCCGGCGCGCGAAGCGATGGCGCGCCAGTTCGGCATGACACATTTCCTCAACCCCAAAGACCACGCCAACATCGTCGACGCCATCGTGCAGCTGACCGACGGCGGCGCCGACTATTCCTTCGAATGCATCGGCAACACGAAGGTCATGCGCCAGGCGCTGGAGTGCACGCACAAGGGCTGGGGCCGCAGCATCATCATCGGCGTGGCCGAGGCCGGCGCCGAGATCAGCACACGGCCGTTCCAGCTCGTCACCGGCCGCAAGTGGGAAGGCTCGGCCTTCGGCGGCGCACGCGGCCGCACCGACGTGCCCAAGATCGTGGACTGGTACATGGAAGGCAAAATCAACATCGACGATCTCATCACCCACAAGCTCAAGCTGGAAGACATCAACGAAGGCTTCGCGCTGATGAAGCGCGGTGAATCGATTCGCAGCGTTGTGGAGTATTGAGCCCACCCCCGTCGCTGCGCTCCGCCCCTCAAGGGGCAACGCTGGCGGCCCGGCGGAGCCGGTTCCGCGGCGTTCTGGGGGAGCTTCCCCGGTGACCTTGCCTTGTGACCTTGAACAACTCCGGTGTTTCCATGTCTTCTTTATTCGACCGCCTTGAACTGATCAGCGAGCACGGCTGCCACGGCGGCGTGCAGCGCTTTTACCAACACGCCTCGGGCGAGATCGGCCTGCCGATGCGTTTTGCCCTGTTCCTGCCGCCGCAGGCGCTGGCCGGGCAGGCCGTGCCGCTGCTCAGCTTTCTGGCGGGCCTGACCTGCAGCGAAGAAACCGCCACCATGAAGGCCGGTGCGCAGCGGCTCGCAGCCCAGCTGGGCCTGGCCCTGCTGATGCCCGACACCAGCCCGCGCAACACCGGCGTGGACAGCGAAGACCACCACTGGGACTTTGGCGCTGGCGCCGGTTTCTACCTCGACGCCACGCAGCCGCCCTGGTCGGGCCACTGGTGCATGGAGAGCTACCTGCTCAAAGAGCTGCTGCCCGCCGTGGTGGCCGAATTCAGGCTCGATGGCGCGCGCCTGGGCATCACCGGCCATTCCATGGGCGGCCACGGCGCGCTCACGCTGGCCCTGCGCCACCCGGGCGTGTTCCGCAGCGTGTCCGCCTTGGCGCCCATCTGCGCCCCCACCCAATGCCCCTGGGGTCACAAAGCCTTCACCGGCTACCTGGGGCAAGACGAAAGCACCTGGGTGGAACACGACGCCAGTCGGCTCATGGCCGCGCAGCAGACCGCCCCGTACCCCGGCGGCATCCTGATCGACCAGGGCCTGGCCGACCAATTCCTGGCCGAACAGCTCCACCCCGAAGCCTTCGAGGCCGCCTGCGCGCAAGTCGGCCAGCCGCTCACCTTGCGCCGTCATCCAGGCTACGACCACGGTTATTACTTCATCAGCAGCTTCATCGACGACCACCTGCGCCACCATGCGCAGGCGCTCACCTGCTGACCGCTCCAAAAAATTTCCATGCGACCGCGCCAATTCGACCTCATCGCCTTCGACTGGGACGGCACCCTGTTCGACTCCACCGCCCTGATCGTGCGCTGCATCCAGGCCGCCGTGGCCGACGTCGGCGGCACCGTGCCCAGCGATCAGGCCGCCAGCTACGTGATAGGCCTGGGCCTGACGCAGGCGCTGGCCCATGCCGCGCCCGACGTGCCGCCCCAGAAGTACGACCAGCTGGGCAAGCGCTACAAGCACCACTACCTGCAGCACCAGCACGACATTGCGCTGTTCGACGGCGTGCTGCCCATGCTGGCCGACCTGAAGACCCGCCACCACTGGCTCACGGTGGCCACCGGCAAGAGCCGCCGCGGGCTCGACGAGGCGCTGCAATCGGTGGAACTCAAAGGGGTGTTCGACGGTTCGCGCACCGCCGACGAGACCGCCGGCAAGCCCAGCCCCTTGATGCTGCACCAGCTGATGGCCGAGTTTGGTGTGGAGCCCGAGCGCACCCTCATGATCGGCGACACCACCCACGACCTGCAGATGGCCGCCTACGCCGGTTGCGCCAGCGTGGGCGTGAGCTACGGCGCGCACGAGCCCGACGCCTTCCACGCCCTGCGGCCGCTGCACATCGCGCACTCGGTGCGCGAACTGCACGACTGGCTGAGCGGCAACGCCTGAGCCTGCGCCCGCCATGCCGCAGCCCGAAGGCGATGCGCTGATCCCTCTGTGCCGCAGCGCCGAGCTGGTGGATGGCGGGCTGGCCGTGGGTTTCGACGTCGTCTACGCCGGCCAGACCTGCCGCGCGTTTGCCATCCGCTACCAGGGTCAGGCGCACGCCTACCTCAACCGCTGCACGCACGTCGCCATGGAGCTCGACTGGCAGCCCGACCGCATCTTTGACGACACCGGCCACTGGCTGCTGTGCGCCTCCCACGGCGCCCACTACGCGCCCGCCACCGGCGAATGCAAGGGCGGCCCCTGCCGCGGCGGCCTCATCCGCATCGGGTTGAGCGAACACAGCGGTGTCGTGCATTGGCAGTCACAATACCGGCTCAAACCCCCTGCCTTCTGAGCGCACCAGCGAGCCCACCGCCATGAACGACGACAACACCGGCCTGCCCCAGGTCACCGACTGCGGCAAAGACGTGCCCTGGGAGCGCGCCACCATTGAAAAACTGGTCTTCGCCGCCCTGAAAGAGCAGCAGGCCGCGCGCCGCTGGAAGCTCTTTGGCCGCCTGATCTGGCTGCTGCTCTTCGGTGCCATGGCCTGGGTGCTGTTCAACGGCCAGAACATGGGCAGCGCGGTGAGCACGCCGCACACCGCGGTGATCGACGTCAAGGGCGAAATCGCCTCCGGCGCCGAAGCCAGCGCCGACAACGTCATCGCCTCGCTGCACGCCGCGTTTGAAGACCAGGGCGCCCAGGCGGTGGTGCTGCTGATCAACTCCCCCGGCGGCAGCCCGGTGCAGGCCGGCATCATCAACGACGAGATCACCCGCCTCAAGGCCCTGCACGGCAAGAAGGTCTACGCCGTGGTGGAAGAAACCTGCGCCTCGGCGGCCTACTACGTCGCCGCCGCGGCCGATGAAATTTACGTCGACAAGGCCAGCCTGGTCGGCAGCATCGGCGTGCTCATGGACGGCTTTGGCTTCACCGGCCTGATGGAGAAAGTGGGCGTGGAGCGCCGCCTCATGACGGCGGGCGAAAACAAGGCCCTGCTCGACCCCTTCAGCCCGCAGAACGAAGCCGACAAGGCCCACATCCAGGGCATGCTGGGCGAAATCCACAACCAGTTCATTGCGGTGGTCAAAAAAGGCCGGGGCGAACGCCTGAAAGAAGCGCCCGACACCTTCAGCGGCCTGGTCTGGAGCGGCCAGCAGGCCGTGGCCCTGGGCCTGGCCGACGGCCTGGGCAACCTCGACCACGTGGCCCGCGAAATCGTCAAGGCCGAAGACATCGTGGACTACACCCAGCGCGAAAACGTCGGCCTGCGCCTGGCCAGGCAGTTCGGCGTGAGCATCGGGCAGGGCTTGTACAAGGCCGCCGCCG
>PNMN01000078.1 GCA_013823655.1 Comamonadaceae bacterium
CCAGGACGCAGCCAGACCGGCGGCCAGCAGGCTGCGGCGGGTCAGCGGCTGCATTTACCAGTCCTCCTTCACCGCCTGCACCGCGTCGCGCCCAGCGGCGGCGCGCCCGGCCAGCCAGGCGGTGGCGGTGCCGGCCAGCACCACCGCAGCGCACAGCGCCAGCAGGCGCGGCCAGGGCAGGGCGAGGTCCATGGTCCAGTGAAAACTCTGCGGGTTCACCACATGCACCAGCACCAGGCTCACCGCCAGCCCGAGCGCGAGCCCGGCGAGCGCGCCGAGCACCGTCCAGGCCAGGCCTTCGAGCGCCACCAGGCCCAGAATCTGCCGCCGGGTCAGGCCCAAGTGCGCCAGCAGGCCGAATTCTTTGCGCCGCGCCAGCACCTGCGCGCTGAAGCTGGCCGCCACACCAAAGAGGCCGATGCCGATGGCCACCGCCTGCAGCCAGTAGGTGACGGCGAAGCTGCGGTCGAAGATGCGCAGCGAGACGGCGCGGATCTCGCTGGCCGAGGCGAATTCGATCAGCTCGCCCGCGCCCAGGCCCTGGGCCAGCGCGCGGATGCGTTCACGCACCGCGTCTTCGCTGGCGCCGTCAGCCAGGTGCAGGGCCAGATCGTTGACCCGCGCATCGCCGCTGAGGTGCACGTAGTCGGCCAGGTCCATCACCACGCTGCCGTGCTGGCGCGCGTAGTCGCGCCAGACACCCGCCACAAAAAAACGCGTGCTGGTGCCTGCCGGAAATGCCTGCGCCAGCGCGGGCAGCGCGCCGCCGCGCCGTGCGCCGTGCAGGTCCAGCATGGCTTCGCTCACGTACACCGCCACCACCCGCTCGCCCGCAGCGGGTGGTGGCGCGGGCCAGGCATCGCCCAGCAGCGGCAGCCGCTGGCCGACCCCGGCGCGCTCCATGCCCAGCGGGCGCGCCAGCAGCGTCACCGGCGGCAGGCTTGCATCCATCTGCACCTGCGTGGCGCGCAGCGGGTCCACCCGGTTCACGCCGGGCACGCCCGAGACGGCACGCACGAAATCGGCTGGCAGGGTGTTGCCGTCCTGCGCGCCGCCGCTGCTGGCGCGCACGTACAGCTGCGCGGGCAGCACGCCGTCCAGCCACTGCGTGACCGAATCGCGGAAGCTCGCCACCATCACCGTGAGCGCGACCGACAGCGCCAGGCTCGCCACCACGCCGCTGGTGGCCACCGCTGCGGTGTCGCGCAGGCGGCGCGAACGCTCCACCGCCAGCAGCGGCAGTGCACGGCCAGCCAGCCGGGGCGCCAGCCGGGCCAGCAGCACGCCCACCGCCAGCGGCAGCGCCGCGATGCCGCCCACCAGCAGCAGGCCGACCGACAGGTAGGCGGCGAGCGGAATGCCGGCCACTGGCGGCGCCCAGGCCAGCGCGGCGGCCAGCAGCATCAGCCCGACCGCCAGGCGGTGGCTTTTGGCTGGCCCGGTACCGGCGCTGCCCAGGCCTTTGAGCGCCAGCGCCGGCGCCATGCGCCCGGTGGCGCGGGCCGGCCACCAGCCGCCCACCAGTGCTGCCGCCACCCCGAGCGCACCGTACAGCAGGGCGGCGCCGGGGCTCCATTGCAGCGGCGGCGCCACGCCCGAGAAGTAGCCGCCGCCCAGATCGCCGCCCAGCACACCCAGCGCCAGTACGGCCAGCGCCGTGCCCAGCGCCACGCCGAGCGCGCTGCCCAGCAGGCCCAGCAAGGCCGACTCGGTCAGCACCAGACGCATCCGTTCGCGGGCCGACAGGCCGAGCACGCCGAGCAGGGCAAACTGCTGCTGTCGCCGCGCCACCGAGAGCGACAGCACCGAGAACACCAGGAAGCCGCCGGTGAACAGCGCCACCAGCGCCAGCACGGTGAGGTTGACGCGGTAGGCGCGCGACAGGTTGCTGGCCCGCTCACCCACCTGCTCGGGTTGCTGCGCGATCACGCTGGCTGGCAGCGCCAGCCCCGCCAGCAGCGCGTCCACCGGCGTGCCCGGCGCCAGCCGCAGGTCGATGCGGCTGAGGCCGCCGAGGCGTTCCATCAGCGCCTGCGCGGCGGCGATGTCCATCACCAGCAACGGGCCACCGGGCGCGTTCACCGTGCCTGCGATGCGCAGGGTGGCCAGGCGCAGGCCGCTTTGCAACCGCAGCGTGCGGGCTTCGCCCAGCGCCCGCCGCGCGGCCGGGTTCAGAAACACGGTGTCGGGTGCAAACAGGTCCAGCCGGTGGCCATCCACCTGGCCGTCTGCCTCGCCGTTGCTGCGCGCCAGCAGCGGCATGAGGCCGGGCGACACACCGGCCACCGTGAGCGCGTCCACGCCGACCAGTTTCACGGCGGTCTTGCGGCCCTGCGCGTCCAGCAGGGTGGTGGGCAGCTCCAGCACCGGGCTGGCCAGCGCCACGCCGGGCTGGGCGGCCACGCGCTCGAGCAGCCGGTCGTCCAGCAGGCCCTGGCGCGCGCGCAGGCTCAGGTCGGGCTGGCCGTTGACCGAACGCACCGCACCGGCGAATTCGGCCAGGGCCGAAGCGTTGATCAAGTGCACCGCCAGCGCCAGCGCCACGCCCAGCATCACCGCCACCACCGCCGACGCGTTGCGCCAGGGGTGGTGCCGCAGTTCCTGCCAGGAAAAGGTGGTGAGCAGCGCGCGCATGGGAGGAGCTTATCGCCTGCGCCACCGCGCAGTGCGCGCCAAGGCCTTGCGGTTGAACCCGACCGTGCCCGACCGTGCCGTGTTGACCGTGCCGGGGGGGCGCTGCGCGGCTGTGGTCCAATATGGAGGTTTTCAACCAATTTCTGTCTGGATCCGACATGGGCAACACAATCGTCACCGAAGCCGACCGCAAGCGCACCCCCCGTCCCGCCCCGATGCCCGGTACGGCACTGCCCACACCCGGACGCGGCCAGCGCATCAGCCTGGAGCGCGGTGTCGCCACCCGCTCGAAGAAAAACCCCGGCAAGCGCTCCAACAAGGGCGGCTGACCGGTCAATCTGTCGGCTTCTGGTCGGCGCAAGAAAAAGGCCCCACAAGGGCCTTTTCTGCTTTCTGGGGGCGTCTGCCGGTCCATCGAGTGGCATTCTTGCCGGGGATGATCTGGGCGCGCTGGGCAGGGCTTCACTGGCCCAGTACTGTTGTGGCCTGTTGTGGCCCAGAGGTACCGGGCTGCTGGCCTACAATGCCAGCCTTCACCGGGGGTGCGTTGTCCATCAAAGATGAACAGCGCTGAGAAATACCCCTCTCACCTGATCTGGGTTGTGCCAGCGTAGGGAGCGTGATTTGCCGGCCGCCGTGTTGCACGGAAGCCGTCCTTTTCAGCCGCTGCCCCGAGCGGCTTTTGTTTTTTTGAAAAGGCGGTTCTCCATGCATCGGCGGTTGTTGTCTGCGGCTCTGTTGTCGGTTTCCATCGCGGCGTTCGCGCCCGCTGTTCACGCACAGAAGGTGCCCACCCTGCGGGTGCTCACCCACGGTTCGTTCGATCTGCCCAAAGAGCAGCTGGCCCAGTTCGAGAAAGACGCTGGCGTGAAGCTGCAGATCGTCAAGGCGGGCGATGCTGGCGAGATGACGAACAAGCTCATCCTCACCAAGGCCCGACCGATTGCCGACGTGGTCTACGGCATCGACAACACCCTGCTGCCGCGCGCGCTGGCCGCCGGTGTGATCGAACCCTACACCGGCCCCGCTGCGCAGCGCATGTCGGTCGCCACGCTCGATGCGGGTGTGGTGCCGGTGGACTACGGCTACGTCACGCTCAACATCGACAAGGCCTGGTTCGCCAAGAGCGGCCTGGCGCTGCCGACCCGGCTGGAAGACCTGACCCAGCCGGCCTACGCCAAGCTGCTGGTGGTGCAGAACCCGGCCACCTCCAGCCCCGGCATGGCCTTTTTGCTGGCCACGATTGGTGGTCTGGGTGAAGAGGCTGCGTTCAAGTGGTGGGCCGCCATGCGCGCCAATGGGGTGAAGGTGGTCAAGGGCTGGACCGAGGCCTACTACACCGAGTTCACGCGCAACGGCGGCACGCGCCCCATCGTGGTCAGCTACGCCAGCAGCCCGGCGGCCGAGGTGTTCTACAGCAAGGACCAGATCACCGAAGCGCCGACCGCCAACCTGTTCCTCAAGGGCGGCGTGTTCCGTCAGGTGGAGGGCGTGGCGCTGGTCAAGGGCGGGCGACCGGCGGCGCGCCAAGCGGCTGGGCAGTTCATCGAGTTTTTGCGCTCGCCAGCGGTGCAGCAGTCGCTGCAGACCACGATGTGGATGTATCCGGTCGAGGTCGGTGCGCCGCGGGTGGAGGTGATCAAGCGTCACGCGGTCGAGCCGTCGGCCTTTGACAACCCGCCCACCGCTGAAACCGCCAAGAACGCCAAGGCCTGGCTGCAGCGCTGGACCAGAACCGTCCTGAAATGACGGCCCTGCGCGGCTGGCTGCTGCCCGCACTGCCGCTGGGTTTCCTGGTGGTGGTGCTGGTGGCGCCGGTGCTGCGCCTGCTGGCCGAAGGGCTGGCGCCGGGCGCGGCGCTCGATGCACAACCGCTGCGCTGGTTCGATGTCTGGCAAGACGATTTTTTGCGCTGGCGCGTGCTGTGGTCGCTCGCGCAGGCGGCCATCACCTGCGTGCTGGCCCTGCTGCTGGGCCTGCCGGTGGCCTGGGTGCTGGCGCGGCTGGAATTCCCGGGCCGTTCCCTAGTCTTGCGCCTGCTCATGCTGCCCTTCGTCGTGCCCACGCTGGTGGCCGCGCTCGGCGTGCTGGCGCTCTGGGGGCCGCGCGGTCTGCTCGGCGAGCCGCTCGCGGCTGCGGGCGTGGAACTGACCGACACACCCTGGCTGCTGCTTTACGGCAACCTGTTCTTCAACCTGTGTGTGGTGGTGCGTGCCGGGGTGGACGCGCTGGAGCAGGTGAGCGCGCCGCGCGTGGCCGCCGCCCGCACCCTGGGTGCCACGCCCTGGCGCGCGTTCTGGCGTGTGGAATGGCCCGCCATCGCGCCCTGGCTGGCCTCGGCGCTGTGCCTGGTGTTCCTGTATTGCTTCGCCGGCTTTGGCCTGGCGCTGGTGCTGGGCGGCCAGCGCTACGCCACGGTGGAGGTGGAGATCTACACCCTGGTCGCGCACGAACTGGAGCTGGGTCGGGCCAGCGTGCTGGCGGTGTGGATGCTGGGGCTGACCGGTGCGGTGGCGCTGGCCTACGCCGCCATCGAGAAGCGCCTGGCCGCGCCGGGGCGTGTGGTGCCGGTGGCGCGCCAGCGCCCGCGCGGCGCCTGGCACTGGGCCGCGCTGCTGGGCGCGGGCGCGGTGCTGTTCGTGTTCTGCGCGGCGCCGCTGCTGGCCATCGTGTGGCGGGCGCTGCAGGCCTTGCTGGTGGGGCAGGGCGGCGCCGTGTTGAGCGAACCCGAGACGCTGGGTGCCCTGTGGAACACCCTGCGTTTTTCGGCCAGCGCGCTGGTGCTGGCCACCTTGCTGGGCCTGGTGCACGCGCTGGGCGTGCGCGCGCTGGACGCCGCCGCGCAGAAACGCCATGCCGGGCCCGCGCCCGGTGCGCTGGCGCTGGTCTGGCGCGCGGCGGCCTTTCTGCCGTTCGTGGTGTCGTCGGTCACGGTGGCCTTTGGTCTGCTGCTGCTCTACCCCGACGCCAGCGCCAGCCTGGCCTTGCTGCTGGCCGCCTATGTGCTGCTGGCCTACCCCTTCGTGGCCAAGTCCATCACCGCCGCGCTGGACGCCTTGCCCGCCAGCACCGCGCAGGCCGCCGCCTCGCTGGGCGCGAGCCCCTGGCGGGTGTTCCTTCGCGTCACGCTGCCGCTGGTGGCGCCAGCATTGCGCCGCGGCATGGCGTTTGCCGCCGCCACCGCGCTGGGCGAATTCGCCGTCACGCTGTTCCTGGCGCGGCCCGAGTGGACCACGCTCACCACCCTGATCTACCAGCACCTGGGCCGCCCCGGGCAGGCCAACCTGGACGCCGCCTACGCGCTCGCCGGTCTGCTCATGCTGCTGGCGCTGCTGGCCTTCAGCCTGATCGAAGGCCGTCGCCGCGACCATGAACGCCATGCTTGAACTGCGCGACATCGCCAAACAGTGGGACCACCGTCCGTTGCTGGAGGGCGTGAACCTGCGCGTGGCGGCCGGCGAAACCGTGGCCCTGCTCGGCGCCTCGGGCAGCGGCAAGAGCACCCTGCTCAAGATCGCCGCCGGGCTGGAGGCGCCCGAGCGCGGCAGCGTGTGGTTCGATGGTTTGGACATCACCGCCCTGCCGCCCGAGCAGCGGGGCTTTGCCCTGATGTTCCAGGACTTCGCGCTGTTCCCGCACCTGAACGTGATGGACAACGTGGCCTTTGGCCTGCTGGAGCAGGGCGTGCGCAAAACCGAGGCGCGCAGCCGTGCGCAGCAGATGCTGCAACGCTTTGGCCTGGGCGAACACGCCACGGCGAGGGTGTGGACGCTCTCGGGCGGCGAACAGCAGCGCGTGGCGCTGGCGCGCGCCCTCATCACGCAGCCGCGCGCGCTGCTGCTGGACGAACCCTTTTCCGCGCTCGATGCCGACCTGCGCGACCGCTTGCGCGCCGAGTTCCGCGCACGCATCACCGAGGCCGACATGACCGCCATCCTCGTCACCCACGACGAGCAGGAAGCCCGCGCCATGGCGCAGCACGCCTGGGCGCTGGAAGGCGGTCGCCTGAACCAGCGCTGGTGAGACCGACCAGCCCGCTCGGCGCTGCGTCGGGCCGGTGAAGCAGAATGCGGGCATGGACGCCTACATCCTGATCGGCAACGCCAACACCCGCAAGACCTCCGTCATCCGCAGCCTCAGCGGCTGCTTCAACCGCAGCGTGCGCGACATCCAGCTGCAGTCGGGTCGGCCCCAGCGCTTTTACGCCCGCGTCGGCGCGCTGCAAAACACCCGCACCACGCTGGACGAATTCGTGCAGGAAGTGCAGCGCTCGCGTTGCGACGCGGTGCTGTTCAGTCTGCTGCCCAGCGCGCTGCTGACCGACCTGATGGACTACCCCGATGCGCTCACCTACGTGGCGGGCCTGCGCGAGCGGGGCTGGCGCATCAAGGGCGTGGCCGTGCTCGGGCAGGACGGCGGGGGCGTGCGCGCGCCCAACCTGCGTCAGCATGTGCAGGCGCCCACCGCACCGGTGAACCTGACGGCGCGCGACGTGCGGGCCCAGTTCGGCTGGCTCTGACGCCGCGCTGCGCCGTGCGCAGGCAGAATGGCCGGGCACCCGGCTGGTGGTGCGTTGTCATTTTTGATGGAGCACACACATGGGCTGGTTTTCCAAGAGCAACGACGGTTTCTTCCTCAGCACCACCACGCCGCCGGACATTGCGCGCAGCCAGTACCTGGGCGTGGTCAACGGCGAGGCCGTCATCGGCGCCAACATCTTCCGCGACATGTTTGCTTCCGTGCGCGACGTGGTGGGCGGGCGCGCCGGTGGCTACGAACGGGCGCTCTCGGGCGCCCGCGATGCGGCCATCGAAGGCCTGATCGAAGCCGCGAAAGAAATCGGCGCCAACGGCGTCATCGGCATCGACTTCGACTACGAAGTGCTGGGCGAGACCAACGGGATGATGATGGTGGCGGTGAGCGGGACGGCGGTGAAACTCGGGTGAGGCCGCACAGCACCAGCAGGCCTTGCCATGCGTGCGTTCGAAGCGTGAGAGTCGGGTTTTGGAGAAGGGTTTTGGCGCGCCAGCGCTATCATCCCGCCATGCTGAACCTGCCGGAACAAACCCTCCGCGATTTCTGCCGCGCACACCATGTGCAGCGGCTGTCGCTGTTCGGCTCCCGCCTCAAGGGGACGCATCGCCCTGACAGCGATATGGACTTGCTGGTCGAGTTCGAGCCGGGGCACGCGCCCTCCATGTTCGGGCTGGTCCGCATGGAGGCTCAGTTGGGCGACATGCTCGGACAGAAAGTCGACTTGCGCACGCCCGGCGATCTCTCCCGCTATTTCCGCCAGGACGTCATCGACACCGCTCAAGTGCAATATGCAGCCTGAAGATCGCGTTCGGGTGCTGCACATGCGCGACGCCTGCCAGTCGGTCGCACGGTTTGTCCAGAACAAGACGCGCGGCGACCTGGAGCAGGACGAGATGCTGCGCTTCGCACTCGTCCGGGCGGTCGAAATCGTCGGTGAAGCAGCGGCCAAGGTGTCCGCCGAAACCCGGCAACTTGCGCCCGGGATTCCGTGGCGTGAAGCGGTCGGGATCCGCAACCGCCTGATCCACGCTTACTTCGACGTGGACCTTGACGTGTTGTGGCGAACGGCGACGGACGACCTGCCACCACTGCTGCTTTCACTTGATGCATTGTTGGGCGACTGCACCCACTGAGCTGATTCCCCAACCCGTTGCGCGGTCGGGTCATTTATCCACGAGCGTGCAGAGGTGGACTCGCTCAAGCCCCGCGCAGCGCCCGCAGCACCTTCTGCCCTCCGCGCCCCGTCGCCTCCTGCCCCAGCCGCTGCTGCTCGATGCGGATCGCCGCGCGGCTTCTCTCACCCAGCGCACCGTCGATTTCGCCTATGTCATGGCCGCGCAGCACCAGCAGGCCTTGCAGTTCGCGGCGTTCGGCGCGTGAGAGGCCGGGATCGTCGGTGGGCCAGGGGGTGGTGAAGGGGCCGCCGCCGCGCAGGCGATCAGCCAGGTGGGCGATGGCCAGACCGTAGCTTTCGGCGGCGTTGTAGCTGAAGAGCGCATCGAAGTTGCGCAGCACCAGGAAGGCCGGTCCTTGCGGGCCAGAAGGCGTCATCAGGCCCGCGTTGCCGATCTGAGCTGGCAGGGGTGAGCCATCGACCCGGCGTAGCCCGCGCGCGATCCATTCGCTCATGGGGCGCTTGCTGCGGCGGCCTTCGCCAGCGGTGCTGAAGCCCGCCGGCAGCTGGACTTCAAAACCCCAGGGCTGACCGCTCTGCCAGCCGGCCTTGTCCAGGAAATTGGCGGTCGAGGCCAGCGCGTCGGCGGTGTTGTCCATCAGGTCGCGCTTGCCGTCGCCGTCAAAGTCCACCGCCAGCCGCTCGAAGGTGCTGGGCATGAACTGGGTGTGGCCGAAGGCGCCGGCCCAGCTGCCGACCAGCCGCTCGGGCGCGATGTGCCCGGCCTGCAGAATGCGCAGGGTGGCGAAGAACTCGCCACGGAAATAGGCCTGACGGCGTCCGAAGCACGACAGCGTGCCCAGCGCCTGCACCAGCGGGTGCTTGCCGAAGTTCTGGCCAAAGTTGCTTTCCACGCCCCACACCGCCACCACGGTGGCCGGGTCCACGCCGTAGCGCTGCTGCACCCGGGCCAGCGTCTGGGCGTGTTGCTGCAGCTGGGCCTGTCCTTCGGCCACGCGCTCGTCGTCCACCAAGGCGCTGAGGTAGTCCCAGATCGCCATGCGGAACTCGGGCTGGAAGTTCAGCTTGTCGATCACGCTCATGTCGGGCTGCAGGCCCTGGGTGAAGCGGGTGAAGGTCTCGTCTTGCACCCGGGCGGCGCGGGCGTCGCTGCGCAGGCCCTCGATGCAGCGGGTGAAGTCGGGGCTGGCCGACTGCGCATGGGCCAAAGATGCGAGCGCAGCGGTCGCGAGGAGCAGGGCGTGTTTCATCAAAGACATGGCGCAAGTTGAGAGGGTTTCCCGGTGTCAGGTTGCATAAATCATGGAACGTTCAAACATATTTGGGCGTGAAGACACGATTTCATGTTTCGATACTTGCGGGTTGCAGTACTGGAGCTGACCGTTGTTATTGACCGCTCCAAGCGACTCCGGTCCTCTGCCTCACACTCCTCCCGCCCCGCGCATCGCCTCCGCCGCCTGGGCATTCCCCAGGGCTTCCACACCCGCAGCAGCCCCGAGCCGGTCCCGTTCTTCGCGGTTCTGTCCGAGCTTGGACTTGCCCAGCAGGCGGGTGACCTCGATCTCGATGCCGACGATGGCCTGCAGCAGGCCGTTGATGAAGTCGGGTGCTGAGTCGCCCATCTTCCAGGGCTTGGCCTGCAACGAACGCTGCTCATGCTCGCGCGTGAGGCGCGCCACCAGGCCGCGCACGTAGGCCTCGTCGTCGCGCACGCGCAGGCGACCGTGGGCGTGCACCACCTGGTAGTTCCAGGTCGGCACATGGCGGTGGTGTTCGGGCTTGCTCGGGTACCAGTTGGGCGAGATGTAGGCCTCGCTGGCCTGGAAGATCACAAGCGCCTCGGCGCCACCAACGGCGATCTCGCGCCAGACCGGGTTGGCCCGCGCCACGTGGGCGCGCAGCGTGCCGTGCGGGCCGGTGGTTTCGTCCAGCTCAAACGGAATGTGGTTGGCGTCCAGCCCTTGGGGGCTTTGCGTGATGAGTGCGCCGAGCGGGTGTTGGCGTATCACGCGCTGCAGTTCGCCGGGGCGGGTTTCTTCAAAGGTGGCGGGGATGTACATGGCGGTCTCCGTTGCGGTGTTCAAAAGGGCCGCAGGCTGCAGCGATCAAGGCTGAATGGGAGGCTGTCCATGGTGAGGTTGACCACGGTATCCAGCACGCTGCCAGGCGGCGGGCTTGGTGACGCCAGAGCGGCGATAGATGCCTGCCCAGTGGGGGTGTTTCATTCCAGCGGCACGGTGAAGCGCGCGATCACCGGCTTGGTGTCCGGGCGCATGCCGCGCCACCACGCGAAGGCCTCGGCCGCTTGCTCCACCAGCATGCCCACGCCGTCGGCGATGTGGGTCACACCCGCGGCCTGTGCCTGCTTCAGAAAGGGTGTGAGGCCCTTGCCGTAGACCAGTTCGTAGGCCAGTGCACCGGGCGCGAACACGCCTGCGGGCAGTGGCAGTTCGGCCTGCGACAGGCCGGTGGAGGTGGCGTTGAGCACCACGTCGAAGGACTCTCCGGCCAGTTCGGCGTAGCCACCCGTCTGCAGCACCGCGTGGGCCGCGAAGTCGCGTTGCAGGCCATGGGCCTTGTCGGCGCTGCGGTTGGCCACGGCGAGCAGCGCGGGCTGTTGTGCGGCGATCGGCAGAATGGCGCCGCGCGTGGCGCCGCCCGCGCCGCAGATCAGCACGCGTTTGCCCGCGAGCGACACGCCCAGGTTGTGCTGGATGTCGTTGACCAGGCCCAGGCCGTCGAAGTTCTGCGCGACGATGCGGTCACCTTCGAACTTGAGTGCGTTGACCGCGCCGGCCAGGCGGGCGGATTCCATCGGGTCGGTGGCGATCTCGAAGGCTTGCAGCTTGAATGGAAGGGTCACGTTCATGCCGCGGCCACCGGCGGCGATGAAGGCCTGCACCGTGGCTTTGAAGCCGTCCAGTGGTGCTTCGATGGCGGTGTAGACGATGTCCTGCCCGGTGGCCTGGGCAAAGGCGGTGTGGATCAGCGGCGACTTGCTGTGGCCAATGGGGTTGCCGATGACGGCGTAGCGCTCGCTGGCGGGGTGGTCGGTCATGGGGGTGGCCGCATGTGGTTTGATAGAGGGTAGGATGAAATTCCAGCACGTCTCCGACGCCGTCTCCGCAGCATTCAGCAATGGCAAACATCAGCACAAACATGGGCCCATGGTTCTTTCCCGATGACCTGCAGGACTTCGTCGATTATCCAACCTGGACCCGGGGCAGGCAGCTGTTCTTGCAGAACAAGGTGCTGGAGATGGAGATGGCGCCCGATGGTGCAGGCTGGATGGTGTCGGGCCGGGTCCAGGGCACGCAGCGCGCGCCGTACAAAGTTCGCGTGGAGATCACGCTGAACCCCCAATCGCAACTGGTGGACTGGTTTGCTTCCTGCACCTGCCCGGTGGGTGACGGGTGCAAACACGCGGTGGCGCTGTCCATCAAGGCCGCGTACCAAGGCAAGCGGTTGCTCAGCGATGCGGTCCAACTCCCGATGGACGCCGAAACGGCCGCGGCCCTGCGAGCGCGCGCCGAAGAGGCGCAGCGGGTCGCGCAGGTGCGCCTGGCGCAGCAGGCCGAAGAGGCCGCTGAGCGGCAGTTGCTGGGCTGGCTCCAGCAGGTGGACGCGGTGGACCGTCTGGTGCGCAGCAACCCAGCGCAGCTGTACACGGTGGCAGACCGCAAGGAGCAGTACGTCTACCTGGTTTCGACATCGATCACCCAGAATGTGCCGCGCCTGCAAATCAGCCTGGCGGTCTACCCCAAGCTCAACGGGCAGTGGGCCAAACCGCGCTCGGTGAGCTACGAGCCGCAGCCGGGCTACGGGATGTACGACAGCGCCACAACGGTTGACCACCAGGTGCTGCGGCTCATGCGCGCTTGCAAAAGTGCGCGCGAAGGGTATTCATACGGTTTTGCCGACACCGTGTGGCCGATGGGCGAGGCCGGTGCCCTGCTGTTGCGCCAGGCCGCCTCCACCGGGCGGCTGCTCACGCGCTCCGCCAGCGGCTACCCCGAGCGTGTGCTGGCCTGGGGTGAGCCCGAGCCCTTGCAATGGGCCTGGTCCGAGGTGCCTGCGCTGGGCACTGCGGCCCCCGGCTGGCGGCTGCAAGCGGCGCTGGAGCGACCGGGCTTGCTGCTGTGTGCCAACGAGCCGCCGCTGTACCTGGATACCGCTGCCGGCGTGCTGGGGCCGGTGCTGGCCGATGGCGTGGCCAGCGACAAGCTGCAGGCGCTGCTCAAGGCGCCGGTGGTGGCCGAATCGGTGTTGCGCAAACACGCCGACTTGTTGACGCAGCGGCTGGGCGCGCTGCCGCTGCCGCCGGTGTTGCCCAGCGTGGTGCAAATCACCGGCCTGCGGCCAACCGCCTGCCTGCAACTGAGTGCGCTGCCCGCCAGTGAGGTGCCCAGCCA